>NZ_JBALOX010000185.1:0-12816 GCF_036965165.1 Bacillus sp. JJ1521
AGCGTAATCGGGATGATTTTACTTGCGATAATCTTTGAAACGGTTTTGGCAGCAGCCTCCAAATCCTGATAAAGGGCTAAGATTGTTTCTTTTGTTTCAGGCATCGGGATGAGCTTAAGTGTAGCTTCAGTAATAATTCCAAGTGTGCCTTCTGAGCCAACTAAAAGTCGAGTCAGGTCATACCCCGCAACATCCTTCGCAAGCTTACCGCCGGTTTTAATGATTTCTCCGTTTGCGAGAACAGCCTCAAGACCCATCACATAATCACGCGTTACACCATATTTAAGCCCACGTAATCCACCTGAATTTTCATTAATGTTGCCACCGATCGTTGATATTTTCATAGAGCCTGGGTCTGGTGGATAAAATAAACCCTTTGCTTCCACCGCATTTATGATTTCCTGTGTAATCACTCCAGGCTGGACGGTTATGGTTAAATTTTCTTCATCAATTTCTAAAATCTGATTTAAATGTTTAAAAAGAAGGACTATACCACCCTCGGTAGGGCAAGTGCCGGCACAGAGATTTGTCCCGGAGCCACGGGGAACAATTGGGATTTTGTGTTCATTACAAACCTTGACGATATTCGCGATTTCCTCTTTGTTTCGAGGAGCAATTACCGCATCAGGCATGGACTGGAATTGTGGGGTTGCATCATAGGAGTATACGAGTCGCCCTGTATTTGAATCGTCATAGTTTTCCGGACCGACAATTTTTATAAATTGTTGTTTTGCATGTGCATCAATCATGTGAACGCCTCCAAAAATATTCTTATATTAAGCATAAAAAAAAGCGGGAGAATCCGCTATGTAGAAACCCACAAAAATACTTGTTTTTATCGAGTGGTTTTTATGGATTTGCCTAATAACATAAGACCGACATAAAGTGTTGTTAAATCTACAAAGTTTCTTGGATGAAGACCAGTACAATCTTCAATCTTATTTAAACGATAGGTAAGAGTATTGACATGGATATGAAGAGACTTCGCAGTTTCCTTGATAGATTGATTTTGTTTTATAAATTCAAGTAAAGTCTTAAGTAAAACAGAATCATTCAGAAGTGGCACAACTGTACGTCTAACATATTCCACTTGCACTTTGCTACTTGTTTCATGAATAAGCATCTCCAATTTTAAATCATCATCAAATATAATCAAGCCACTTCGTTTTGCAATCTGTAGGGCACGATCAGCCTCTTCAAATGATGTTCTTAGTAAATGGTCCTCACTACCTACTCCAAACGATACTTCCATAGAAAAGATATGTTCTAATTCCTTTTTTAATGTTTGAAGTAATTTTTGTATCTGTTCCTTTGAACGGTCCGTTAAAAGCAGGAGAAACCGATCATTTCCCCATCTGACAAAAATATCATTCTCATTTAAATAGGAGTATTGCTGCAGGCGATTAGCTATATTCCGTAGTGGAACCTCTGTATCACTCGTAATGAATCCCATTACGACCTTACGATTCAATTCAATATCGATACCTAGATGCTCTGCTCGTTTAATAAATTCATCCGTTTCTTCTTTAAGTTGAAGCCAATCAAAAACAAATGTTTCCAATACACGGGACTCCAATTCGATTTGCTCAGCGTAGTAGCTCTCTGTGATTAACAACTCCGTCATCTTTTTTAAAAGCTCTCCGTATGCGGAAACTTTTTCAGGATTTCCAGTAATACCAATAACACCAACCACCTTTTCCTTAAACAAAATAGGTAAATTGATTCCTGCTTTTACCCCTTTTAATTGATTTTCCATCTCATTTGTAATGATCATTTTCTTTTGGTCCCGACTTGAAAGGAGTGCACCTTCATGAAAGCTACCAACTCGACTCGTATCAGTACTTGCAATAATTGTTCCTGAAACATCGACAATAATAATATCCTCATCAATTAATCTGCGTACTTCTTTAATAATTTTTTTTGCAAGGGATGGTATAAGCATAAAAAAGATCCTCCGTAATCATTTCTATAATTTATTCTATCATTTCTTTTGGAAACCACGAATTGAATTTCAACATTTCGAAAGTTAAATTCATATATTGTACTCTGAAAGTTTTTCTGTTTTATAATAGAGAGTAGACAATGTGGACATAGTGTAGATAGACATTATTGAAGGGAAGAAAATAGATGTTTCAAGATATATCAGTTGATGAATTGAGGGAAATGCAGAAGGAAAAGTCGCTTGCAGTCGTTGATGTTCGCTCACCTTCTGAATTTGCCGAATCCAATATACCTGGCAGTGTGAATATACCAATCTTTACAGATGAAGAAAGGGCCGAAATTGGGACGGTTTATAGGCAGGTAAGCCCTAATGCTGCAAACGAAAAAGGTTTAGAAATTGTGTCCGCCAAGCTTCCGAAATTTATTAAGGAGTTTTCAAACATCCCAGAGGAGAATAAGGTGATTTATTGCTGGCGTGGGGGGATGCGCAGTAAAACGTCTGCAACCTTAGTTGATTTAATGGGGATTAAGGTAAATAGGCTAATTGGTGGAATCCATGCCTATCGTACATGGGTAGTCGAACAATTAGAAGAGCTCGCGACAGATTTTAAACCCAAGGCATTAGTGATCAATGGTTATACGGGCTCGGGGAAAACAATCATTTTAACGGAGTTGCAAAAAAAGGGATATCCCGTCCTTGATTTAGAAGGCATGGCAAATCATCGTGGATCGGTTTTTGGAATGATTGGGAAAAAGCCACATAACCAAAAGAAATTTGATTTAATGTTTGTGGAACGGGCACTTCAGCTAAAGAAATCTCCTTATATTTTGCTAGAAGCGGAGAGCAAACGGGTTGGCAGAGCGACACTACCAGATTTTTTACTGAACATTAAAGAACATGGATACCATATTTTTGTAAATCTATCGATGGAAGAGCGGGTTTTAAACATTTTAGAGGATTATCGCCCGTGGGAATTTCCGAATGAATGTATGTCAGCCTTTCAGCGAATTAAAAAAAGAATCCATACCCCAATAGCTACACAGATTGAAAAAGACCTTGAAGCTGCTGATTATCATTCAGCTGTGAAATTGCTATTGGAATATTATTATGATCCAAGATACCATCATACTGCGGAACAAATACCAGATGAACGAAACACTGTCTTACAAGTGAATAACGTCGAAGAAGCTATACAATTAATCGAAGAATTTATTTCTGAAAAAATAACAAAAGCACCAACAAATTGATGAAATAGTAAAAAGACCTAGTCCGCCATTGGTACTAGGTCTTTTGGCGTTTTTTTAGCATTTCATTAGACTAAGGAATCATCTATTATTTTTTTCGTACTAGACGGACATATACATGTCAGCTTTCGTCGAATGGTTTATCGTAATTCAAAATTAGGGGGAACTAGTACATGACTAAACGCAAGTTCAAGAAGTCGATCATTAGCGGTACAGTAGCTTCAGCACTTATTCTTTCATTAGCAACACCTGCTGTTTTTGCTAATGAAGAAGGCTCACAAGAAACAGTCGTAGAGGAAATTCCGGTTAATTACGGAACTGCTGAAGATGCAGTTGTTAACGAAGAAGTAGTCGAAGAAAATGATAGCGATGAAGCTACTGAGGAAGTAGTTGAAAGCGAAGAAGTGATTGAGGAAGAATCTTCTGAAGAAGTCGTATCAGTAGAAAATGAAGAGGTTGCTGAAGAAGAGGCAACAGAAGACGAAGTACAAGCTGAAAAAGCACCTTCATTAGTACCTGGTGATTTCTTTTATTTTGTAAAGCTTATGATTGAAAAAGTACGTCTTGCTGTAACGATTGATGATTACAAAGAAGCAAAATTATTAGCTGATTTTGCAGCAGAACGTATCGCGGAAGCAAATGCTTTATTAGCTGACGATAAAACGGAAGAAGCTGAAGAACTTCTTCAAAAAGCAATTGAAACACAAGAAGCGGCAACTGAAACTTTTACAGGCACAAGCGAGGTTGCAGGTGAAGAAACAGGAACAACTGAAGAAGAGTCTAATGAAGAAGATGTAGTAACTAAAGATGAAGTAGTCGCTGAAGCTGAGGTGGCTGAGGATTCTAAGGAAACAGAAGTAGAAGTGAAGCTTGCAAATAATATTGATGCTTTAACAGCAGCACTAGCGAAGGTGAAAAATCCAACTGCTCAACAAGCATTAATGAAAAACATTCAGAAGTCATTTGCAAAATTAGATAAAAAGCTTGTAAAACTCGAGAAAAAAGCAGCGAAATTTGCAGCTAAACATGAAGATAAGGCTATCGAAGAAACAGCAGTAGAACCAGTTGTTGAGCCAGAAGTTGAAGTTGACGAAATGGCAACTGTACCTGTTGTGGAAGAAACAGCTCAAACTGAGGTACAACCAGTAGTAGCTGCTACTACAGCTGAGAAGAAACAAGATAAAGTAAATGAAAAACGTGAAAAAGCTCAGCAAAAAGCACAAGAGAAGCAACAAAAGGCACAAGAGAAACAGCAAAAAGCTCAAGAGAAAAAGGTCGAAAAACAACAACAGGCAAAAGAACATAAACAAAATCAGCAAAATACAAATGCCGGTAAAAACAATGGCAATGGCAATAACGGAAACGGTCATGGTAATGGCAATGGAAATGGTAACGGCAACGGAAAAAACTAAAATAAAAAGTGACGGGCTATGATTCAAAGGATGAAATCAATCGATTTCATCCTTATTTCATTTGGTTAAGTGGCTGTTTTTCCATAAATTAGCTTAATATTTTTTATGTGTTATTATTGAAGTAGTACTTACAAAGGAGGACGGATATATGACTATCGTAAGAAGTAAAGGAATGAACAAGTTTTCATTTGAAAATGAGCGGGCGCTATGTTTGACACAGGTGATTGAGAGAGCGGAAAACAATGTGACTAAGAAAATGGTCGTACGTGATAAGAAAATGGGTATTGATTTTTCTGTCATCATTCCTTTAAAACTGAAAAAAAATGGAGATGTTCACCACTACCCTTCAAAGGAATTTACGGTTAAAGGAAAAAAGGTCGGCAAGAAAAATACGATGGCTAAATACTATGAATCCCTAGGTGAGTGGGAATCCTTTAAGAGTGAATTTTTTGATAAGTATAGTTTGACAGTAAATGAATTGATCTATAAGGAGTCGGATCTTAAGTAAATTCTCGAATTTATATGAATTTATTAAAAGAGCGAAGGTTAGGAGTCACAATGAATGTGGTTCAAACCTATCGCTCTTTTTTACATTATGAGTGGAAAACATCTTATATCTTTTAACACTCTGTATAGTGCAATCATATCAGTAAAAAAGTACAATAGACACAAAGTTCATTTTTTTCGGACAACAATCCTTTATTTCGTTATAAAAATGAGAAGATGACACCGCTATTGATGAAAACGCTTTCTTATTTATAGCTTTAAATAGTTGCGATATCCTATTCATTTTTACAACTTTCCACTATAGAAGGAGGTAAATCAATGAGTCATTCAAACCCAAGAATTTCATTTAAGGATTTACAAATGAATTTCAATGAAGTGAGCCCTGGACTAACTAACCGCGAAGCTATTGAAGAATCCAATCGTTGTCTTTATTGCTATGATGCCCCGTGTATAACTGCCTGTCCTACTGGAATTGACATACCAACCTTTATTAAAAAAATCGCTTCAGGAAACCTAAAAGGATCAGCTAAAACAATTATGACTTCCAATCCTATCGGAGCAAGCTGTGCTCGTGTTTGTCCAACAGAGGAGCTCTGTGAAGGAGCGTGCGTTCTGAACCATTCCACAAAACCTATTATGATTGGTAATTTACAAAGATATGCAACCGACTGGGCTATCCGAAATGAACAGGTGTTATTTGAACCTGGTAAGAAAAATGGAAAAACAGTTGCCGTCATTGGGGGTGGCCCCGCTGGACTTTCGGCAGCCAGGGAGCTAGGTTTACTCGGCTATGATGTGACTATTTTTGAAGCAGAAGAAAAGGCTGGTGGTCTAAATACATACGGTATCGTTTCATTTAGACTTCCACAGGAAATATCTTTCTGGGAGGTTAAGCAGGTAGAAAGCGTAGATGTAAAAATACGAACGAATACTAGAGTTGGAAAGGATATTTCGGTAGATGAAATTCTTGAAAACTTCGATGCTGTTATTCTAGCAATTGGAATGTCAAAGGTCCCTTCCCTAGGTATTGAAGGGGAAGAGTTAGATGGAGTATATGATGCAATCGATTTTGTAAAAGAAACAAAAACAAAGCCAATTTCCGACCGTTTCTTAGGTAGTAGGGTTGTCGTCATAGGTGCAGGAAATACAGCTATTGATGGAGCGACATGTTCAGTCAGGTTAGGTGCAGATAATGTAAAAATCCTCTACAGAAGAACAATTAAAGAAATGACTGCCTATGATTTTGAATATGAATTTGCTAAACAGGACGGTGTTGAATTCAGATGGCTAACGACACCTAAGAAAATCCTTGGTGATGAACAAGGGCGCGTTAAGGCTATTGAATGCATCAAAATGGAGCTTGGTAAGCCAGGAGAAGATGGCAGAAGACGTCCGGTTCCAATAGAAGGTTCTGAATTCATTCTAGCGGTGGACGCTGTTATTAAGGCAATTGGGCAAACAAGATATATAGAACTTATTGAACGATTCGGTCTTCAGCACGACGGTGGAGTGGTAAAAATCAATCAAGAGACCCTCCAAACATCCAATAAAAAAGTGTTTGCATGTGGTGATGTGATTTTTGGAAAAGGTCAAGGAGAAGCGATGGTTGTTTCAGCAGCACAGCAGGGCAAGGATACAGCTTATGCAATCCATAAAGTACTGTTTGGTGCAGTTTCCGAAATTGCATAAAAATATGAGTTCAAAAAGTCGAAGCTTATCATTTGGTGTCTTTTTGAACATCCGCTAAAAAGGAGGCTTATCAATGGCTGATTTACGAATTAATCTAGCAGGGATAGAATCCCCTAATCCGTTTTGGTTAGCATCTGCTCCTCCAACGAATTCCGGTTATCAAGTTCAGCGTGCATTTGATGCCGGATGGGGTGGAGCAGTGTGGAAGACATTAGGTGACCCAATTTTAAATGTAACATCACGATTTGGAGCAGTAAGCTTTAATGGGCAACGAGTAGCTGGTTTTAACAATATTGAATTAATCTCAGATCGTCCAATAGAGGTTAATTTAAAAGAAATCGAAGAAACAAAGAAGCTATTTCCGAATCATACAATTATTGCCTCCTTGATGGTTGAGCCTAAACAAGAAAAATGGCATGAAATCGTCAAAAGAGTGGAAGAAGTGGGCGTGGATGGATTAGAACTTAACTTTGGCTGTCCACACGGCATGGCTGAAAGAGGGATGGGTTCCGCATCTGGACAGGTGCCTGCGCTTGTCGAACAACAAACCTATTGGGTAAAGGAAGTGGCGCAAACCCCGGTCATCGTAAAGCTAACGCCAAATATTACGGATATTACGGCTACTGCAGAGGCTGCGACTAGAGGTGGTGCTGATGCAATCAGCATGATCAATACAATTAATAGTTTAGCAGGAGTAGATTTGGATACGTGGAACACGATTCCTCATGTTGGAGGGAAAGGTGCACATGGGGGGTATTGCGGCCCTGCTGTCAAGCCGATTGCGCTAAATATGGTCGCAGAATGTGCAAGAAGTCCGCATATCAATATTCCGATTTCTGGCATTGGTGGCATTTCAACCTGGCAGGATGCGGTTGAATATATGCTAATGGGTGCTTCCGGAGTTCAGGTATGTACGGCTGCAATGCATCATGGCTTTAGAATTGTAGAGGACATGATTGAAGGGCTGAATAACTATCTCGATCAAAAAGGAATTGCTTCTGTCATGAGTATTGTTGGAAAAACGGTTCCGAAGTATTCTGACTGGGGTGACCTTGATTTGAACTATAAAATTGTTGCCCGTATTAATAATGATGTTTGTATTAATTGCAATAAATGTCATATTGCATGTGAAGATACGTCGCATCAATGTATCGATATGCTTAAGGACGGAAATGGCTACAACATCTTAAAAGTCAGAGAGGAAGACTGTGTTGGTTGTAATCTATGTTCAATCGTATGTCCAGTTGATGGAGCAATTGATATGGTCGAAATCCCAAGCGGGTTACCTCCGATGACATGGAATGAGCGTCAGGCGGCTCTTGGTGCAGCAAGTTGTAAAGTAGACACAGTAAAATAATCACAATTTTTTGGGAGGGATATGATGAAAAAGATCATTAAAAATGGAACCATTGTAACAGCAACAGACACGTATCAGGCAGAAATACTTGTGGAAAATGGTGTGATCAGTCAAATCGGGATGAATCTTTCTACTGAAGGTGCAGAGGTTGTTGATGCAAATGGATGCTATGTTTTTCCAGGAGGAATTGATCCTCATACCCATCTAGAAATGCCTTTTGGAGGTACTGTAACAAAGGACGATTTTGAAACCGGAACAATCGCAGCTGCCTTTGGAGGAACAACGACGGTTATTGATTTTTGCTTATCGAATAAGGGAGAGCCTTTAAAAGATGCGATTCAAACATGGCATCGGAAGTCCAAGGGTAAAGCAGTCATTGACTACGGTTTTCACCTTTCAATTGGCGAAGTAACGGATGCGGTGTTAAATGAACTTCCAACCGTAATTGAAAAGGAAGGAATTACATCCTTCAAAGTATTTATGGCGTATAAAAATGTACTTCAGGCAGATGATGAAACCTTATTTAAAACACTAATTGCTGCTAAAGAATTAGGTGCTCTCGTCATGGTTCATGCTGAAAATGGAGACGTCATCGACTATCTCGTGAAAAAGGCGTTAAGTGAAGGAAAGACAGATCCAATCTATCATGCATTAACTCGACCACAGGAAATTGAAGGGGAGGCGACAGAGAGAGCTGCTACCTTTGCTGGACTTGCAAATTCTCAGCTTTATGTAGTTCATGTTACATGTGCAGACGCAGTTAAAGCTATTACAGATGCGAGAGAGAAGGGCTTTGATGTGTGGGGAGAAACATGCCCACAATATTTAGTTCTCGATCAATCCTATTTGGAAAAGCCCAATTTCGAAGGGGCTAAATACGTCTGGTCACCACCATTACGTGAAAAATGGAATCAAGATGTATTATGGAATGCACTCCGAACTGGGCAGCTTCAAACATTTGGATCTGACCAATGTTCGTTTGATTTTAATGGGCAAAAGGAGCTTGGTTTAGGTGACTTCTCGAAAATTCCTAACGGGGGACCAATGATTGAAGATCGCTTAACAGTTCTTTTCTCAGAGGGTGTCAAAAAAGGAAGAATTACATTAAATCAGTTTGTGGACTTAACCT
The DNA here is from genome assembly GCF_036965165.1 of Bacillus sp. JJ1521. Lineage (NCBI taxonomy): Bacteria > Bacillati > Bacillota > Bacilli > Caryophanales > Bacillaceae > Bacillus > Bacillus sp. JJ1521. Next base: position 9,281 of record NZ_JBALOX010000185.1, read on the forward strand.
CTACTAGAGTTGCAAAGCTATTTGGTTTGTATCCAAAGAAGGGGACGATCGCGGTTGGAGTAGATGCAGATCTTGTGATTTTTGATCCTACTACCCGGCGAACAATATCAGCTGAAACACATCATATGGCAGTCGATTACAATGCTTTTGAAGGCATGAAATTTACCGGTGAACCTGTAACAGTCCTTTCAAGAGGGGAATTTGTTATACGTGATAAACAATTTGTTGGAAAGCTAGGTGCTGGCCAATTTATTAAGCGTGCCAAATACGGTGAGAATTTTGAAATTGTGAAGGATAAATCAGCCACATTATAATGTTGAAATAGGAAGGAAGGTGAATCTCCTTCCTTTATTCACGAAGGGAAATATGGTGCATTTGCATCTCGATATTTCTGAATATTAAAAATACAGATAAGAAAGGGTGTTGGAATGAAAAAAGTTTAAGCCTCCAGAATTGAAAAATTAAGCCATTTTAGCAATTCAAAAGTGAAGGGGGATTAGGAATGAGCAGTGAAGATTCGAAAAAGGTTGTTTTGGGGATAAATGAGTCACCGCCACCAGGTAAGTTTTTAGTTTTAAGTATCCAGCATTTGTTTGCCATGTTTGGTGCAACGATCTTAGTTCCGTATCTCGTTGGATTATCTCCAGGTGTAGCCCTTATTTCAAGTGGAGTCGGTACGATTACATTTCTCATTATTACGAAAGGTCAAGTCCCTGCTTATGTTGGTTCTTCATTTGCATTTATCGCACCAATTATTGCCGCAACCGCAGCAGATGGTCCTGGAGCCGCGATGATCGGAAGTTTTTTAGCAGGTCTTGTATATGGGATTGTTGCGATAGCTATTAAAGCAACAGGTCATAAATGGCTGATTAAATTACTCCCACCAGTTGTTGTTGGTCCGGTTATCATTGTAATCGGACTTAGTCTGGCACCGACAGCAGTTGGTATGGCAATGAATAACGCTGATGGTGAATATAGTCTTCTTCATTTTTCCGTTGCTTTGGTGACCTTGTTGATTGTGATTTTAAGCTCCATTTTCCTTAAGGGCTTTTTAAATTTAATTCCCGTATTAATTGGAATTGGCGGAGGATATATTTATGCTGCGATTGTTGGACTAGTTGATTTATCTGGTGTGAAGGCCGCCAAGATTTTTGAAATGCCCGAATTTCTTTTTCCATTTGTCCATTATTCCCCTGGCGTGTCATTAAGTATTATTGCTTTAATGGTTCCTGTTTCGATCGTTACATTATCTGAACATATTGGACATCAAATGGTGTTAAGTAAGGTTGTTCACAAGGATTTACTCCAAAGACCTGGATTACATCGTTCGATTATGGGAGACGGTCTTGCCACTATGTTAGCAGCGTTAATGGGTGGTCCTCCGAATACAACCTACGGCGAAAATATTGGTGTATTAGCCATCACAAGAGTATTTAGCGTTTTTGTCATCGGTGGGGCAGCCGTTTTTGCGATTCTTTTTGGATTTATCGGAAAGATTACTGCACTCATTAGCTCGATACCAACTGCGGTAATGGGTGGAATTTCCCTTTTATTATTCGGGATCATTGCTGCTTCTGGATTACGGATGCTCGTTGATAGTAAAGTAGATTTGGATGAAAAGCGTAACCTGATTATTTCATCAGTCATTTTAGTTGTTGGGATTGGTGGAGCCGTTATGAAGTTTACAACGAACTTTGAAATTCATGGGATGGCGTTGGCAGCAATTTTAGGAGTTCTATTAAATTGGGCCATACCTGGTGGCGCAGTAGAAGATGACGTCAATATGTATGAGGTGGAGCTAGATCATAAAACCACTTCCCAATGATATAAAGGAGTTGTTATCTATGTCAGAATACCAAATCTTTTTACAAGAGCGCGACAAAATCGATTTTTTACTTCAAAAAGGCTATAAAATGACAAATATAATCGAAAATTTGAGCGGGGCTTTCGTAGATTTTGAGAAAAAAGATGAAAAAGAGACGTTACATGTGATTACACCAGAAGGGCGTAAATACTTTGCGGTGATGCTCATCAAGCAACAAAAGGAAGGGGCATAAGTGTTTAAAATCTTCTAGGCGAGGCCGGTATCTGAATATGAAGGTACCGGCCTTCTATTTAAATTCACCCTGTTTGGCATAGTGTGTTTTCATCTTAGGGAGATATATCATATAATCTTTAGCGTTTTTTTACCCTATTTAACGGGGAATACCCAAGCCTACCTATTGCTAATGCCATTTGATAATATCCCTTATTATTGGGATGAACCCCACCCTTTGATAATAAAGCCTTTTCATTCCCCTTAAACACACTATAGATATCGGCAACTTTAACATTCAATTCTCGACCAAAACGATTAATCAATGAATTAAATCTTTTAATTTCCTCATCGGCTATTGGAATATCGGGAAATGGATTATATAAATTTGTTAATCGTAAAATGTATTTATCTTGCTTATCTATTTTGTGAATTCTTTCCAATATTTTTGAATAATTATTCTGGGCTAGTTTAATAGCCTGAGATATATTTTCTTCGTTTTTATTTCTTAAAAATTGTTTAGCAGCGTTAATTAAGTCATCTCCTCCAGCCGTTATTGTGAAGATATTTGCGCACTTTATTGCTTCGGTCACATTCGGGGAATTAACCATATTTAAAACATCACCTGTCGTTGCTCCTGACCTTGCGTGCTTTTGATAAAGTATAGGTTTTTTAATTATTTGTTGGCTAATGCCTCTGTAATATCAACAAATCCCGGATCCAGCATAGGAACACCGATACCAACAGTAAGCGAATCACCTATCGCAAGATAACGCAAAGGATTGAAGTCCATATTTCACCTCAATTTCTTCGTTTTATTCTTTTCGTATTCAAATCAATTAATATTCGTAACCATTTTAATCATTAATATATCGTCCATGAGGGCAAAGTCCCCCTTTGGCGGAAGGAACATATAAATATATGAAGACCTTACTATCGAAATGGAAAGAAGGAAAATGAATGCCGAGCGGAATGCATCAAGTTGAGGTAGATTTATCAATCAATCAAGTTTGGGATTTTGTTAAGGACATGGATAACTGGGCTCCACTTATTCCTGGATATATTCAACATCAGAAATTTACTAAACGTCAGTCTACCTGGGAATTTTACAGTAAGATTGGGTTCATAAAGAAAAAAATGGGTCTAATGATTACCATAAAAGAATGGATTGAACCGACAAAAGTAACTTTTAATTTAAAAGGATTAAATGAGGAACTTTCAGGTGGAGGATATTTCTTAGCAGAAGCAATTGATAATCATAAAACAAGAATGACCGTTTTTCTTGACATCACCGCCGGTGGTGCAATGGGGCCATTCGTTAATAAAATTTTAAAGTCTTATCTTCCTAAGCTAACGGAAGAAATGGCCATTGCAATCGCCACAAAATTGGAGGGGCTTAACGTTTAACGTTCAAAACAGTGGCAGTCCCTGTTTTGTTAAAAGCTTCGGGGGCTCAGGTCAAAATCCCCCTTGGAGTATTTGTGCCCAATTTTTTAGGCCC
>NZ_JBALOX010000186.1:0-3561 GCF_036965165.1 Bacillus sp. JJ1521
CTTTTGGGGGTCGGTACCGAGTGGGGCTTTTTTTGTTTGGGCTATAAAAAAATGGTGAAATTAAGTTTAAAAGTACATGCTTGAAAGAAAAAAGGTTGAGCATGTCCCGCAAGAAGTGTTTCGTTATACATGCTCGGCAGAAAAATGGCATAGCCTGCAATGAGGAAAAACGTTACGATCAGTTTGAAATCAAAACATTTTGTCCATTTTTTTCACTAAAAAACGGTCTAATTTGAAAATAGGGCTCGTATACATAGTAGTACAAACTGCCTTAGGAGGGAAAAGAATGCGTAAAATAACTAAATCTGCAATAGCTGCTACAGTGGTTACTTCAACGGTATTACTATCAGGATGTGGCTTATTTGGTGGAAAGGAAGAAGCGAAGCAAATGGATCCACCAAAAAACGAAGCTGTTGATGAGTCGGTGGCGAAAGGGGAAAACCCAGCTACTGAAGCAACTGATCAGGAGGAAGCAGCTACTGAAACAGTAAAACGTGACTTGTATTTGATTGATGAAAATGGGCTAGTTGTCCCTTATACTGTTGATCTACCAAAACAAGATGCGGCAGCAAGACAGGTATTAGAGTATTTAGTTGCAGGTGGTCCGTTAAATGAAATTTTACCAGACGGATTCAGAGCGGTTATTCCACAGGATACTGTAGTGGATGTAAACTTGAAAGATGGAACAATTACAGCCGACTTCTCAAAGGAATTCTCAAACTATAATAAAGAGGACGAAGAGAAAATTTTAGAGGCCATTACTTTCACTTTAACCCAATTTGAAAATGTGAAAAACGTTGTTATCAGCGTGAATGGTTATCAATTAGAGGAAATGCCTGTTAACGGCACGCCGATTCCGGGAGACTTAAGTAGAGCGGATGGGATTAATATCGATAATAGTGGTGTAGTCGACATTACAAATAGTCGTCCTGTGACTCTCTATTTCTATGCGCAAAATGAAGCTGGCGAGTACTATGTGCCAGTAACGAAGCGAATTGAAAATACTGGAGATGACAGGGTGGCTGCAGTAGTAAATGCATTAATCGATGGACCGACTATGGGTTCAGAGTTAATTAGCGAAATTCATCAAGATGTAAAACTTTTAGGGGCTAAAATGGAAGATGGGAAAGTTACACTCGACTTCAACGAAGCAATTTTTGGAGCTTTTAATGAGGATATGATCTCCAATCACGTAATTAACTCATTAGTGTTATCCTTAACTGAGCAGCCTGAAGTAAAGGGTGTCGCAATTACAGTTAATGGTAAAGATGTTGTTGCTGAGGATGGTAAATCATTGACAGAACCAGTAACTCGTCCGGCAAATGTGAATACAGGTAGTTTCTAATAAAACTGGATGTGGACATTGTTCACATCCGTTTTTTTTGTGGGGTACGATAGAAATGCAAAATTTTGCTATACTATATAAAGTATGATTGGGTAGACAGGGGGTTTTTATTTTGAGAGTTGATGAACGATTACATAATCAGCTTCGACCGATTCGGCTTGAAATCAACTATATAAAACATCCAGAAGGATCTGTTTTAATATCAGTTGGAGATACAAAGGTAATTTGTAATGCGAGCATTGAAGACCGGGTGCCACCGTTTATGAGGGGGTCTGGTAAGGGTTGGATCACAGCTGAATATTCAATGCTACCAAGAGCTACTGAGCAGAGAAATATCCGCGAATCTACTAAAGGAAAAATTTCGGGGAGAACAATGGAAATTCAACGACTTATTGGGCGTTCCCTTAGATCTGTTGTTAATCTTGAGCAGCTTGGTGAAAGAACGATTTGGATTGATTGTGATGTTATCCAAGCGGATGGAGGAACAAGAACGGCATCGATAACTGGCGCTTTTGTCGCGATGGTTCTAGCGGTCCATAAAATCTATCAGAGTAAAAAAATGAATTCATTTCCAATCACAGATTTTTTAGCTGCTATTTCGGTTGGAATTGAACCGGAAATAGGGGAAATCCTTGATTTAAATTACCTAGAAGATTCAGCTGCAAATGTTGATATGAATGTTGTAATGACAGGTACGGGTGAATTTGTAGAACTGCAAGGAACAGGGGAAGAATCTACTTTTTCACGCGATCAACTACAAACATTATTAGAACTGGCGGAAAATGGGATAAATGAGCTAATTCAAGCACAGAAAGACGCATTAGGGGAATTAGTAAACTTAATTGGAAAGAAGGATTCATAAGTGAAAGAAATCATGATTGCTACTAAAAATAGAGGGAAGGTAAAGGAATTTAAAGACTTATTTGCAAGTCAGGGTGTAGAAGTGAAGTCCTTACTAGATTATCCGAATATAGAGGATGTTGAGGAGACTGGAGAAACATTTGCTGAAAATGCACAATTAAAAGCCGACACAATTGCAAAAAAACTTCACATACCAGTTATAGCAGATGATTCAGGTCTTGCAATCGATTATCTAGATGGCAGGCCGGGCGTTTATTCGGCAAGATATGCGGGCGAGCATAAAAATGATCTTGATAACCTTAATAAAGTTTTAGAAGAGCTTAAAGGGATTCCGAATGAAAAAAGGACAGCTAGATTCCACTGTACATTAGCGTTAGCCATTCCGGGTGAAGAAACGGAAATCGTTGAGGGAACTTGTGAAGGTGTCATTACAGAGAAACCTGTTGGAGAAAATGGATTTGGCTATGACCCGATTTTTTATGTGCCTTCAAAAGGTAAAACAATGGCTGAGTTGTCAAAAGACGAGAAGAATCAGATTAGTCATCGTGGGAATGCACTCAGAAAGCTGGATGAACTTCTTAGGGATCGTGAGGAGTTTCAAAGATGAAGGTACTAATTATTAGCGATAGCCATGGGTTAACAAAGGAATTACTCGATATTAAGGAACGTCATAAAAACGATGTGGAATTTATGCTCCATCTTGGGGATTCTGAGCTTTCTTCACAATCTGAAGAAATGAGTGGATTTTCGGCAGTGAGAGGAAATTGTGATTTTGACTCGAACTTTCCTGATGATATGATTGTTCTTTTAAATGGGGTAAAGGTCTATCTTACCCATGGTCATTTACACAATGTGAAGATGACATTAATGAATCTAAAATATCGTGCACAGGAAGTCGGTGCATCAATTGCTTGTTTTGGCCATTCGCATTTAGCGGGTGCTGAATTGATTGATAATATTTTGTTTATTAATCCTGGTAGTTTTCGTTTGCCAAGAATGCGTAGGGAAAAAACGTATGTTATTGTAGAGATAATTGACAACCAAGCTGATGTTGTTTTTTACGATAGTGAAGGTAATATAGTTGAGGAGTTATCAACGAAGGTAAAGTTATGATACAATAGCAAAGGGAGTAAAATTTGCTCCCTTTAGAAAATTTTTCATTAAAAGTTGTTGACATCTGATTTCTATCTGACTATAATAATAAATGTCGCTGATAAGTTTACGACAAAAAATAATATGTCCCAGTAGCTCAGCCGGATAGAGCATACGCCTTCTAAGCGTACGGTCGGGAGTTCGAATCTCTCCTGGGACGCCATTTTACATAATCAATCACAAACACTTCTTTTCATAAAAAT
>NZ_JBALOX010000187.1:0-13597 GCF_036965165.1 Bacillus sp. JJ1521
TAATTTTTCTATATAGAAATGAGGAGAGCCGATGAAAAAAATACTGATTATTCATACTGGTGGAACAATCGCAATGATGGAGGATAAAGAAACCGGCGCTGTTGGGCAAAATCAAAAAAATCCACTTCTCCTTCACACTGATGCTTTAACAACAATTGCTGATGTCATCGTTGAAGAGATATTCCAATTGCCTTCTCCGCATATCACGGAAAAGGAAATGCTGATGCTAAAGGAAAAAATCGAAAAAAGCATTAAGCAAGAGAAAATTGAAGGGGTTGTAATTACCCACGGAACTGACACACTAGAGGAAACGGCGTATTTCTTAGACTTAACGGTACAATCAGATATTCCGATTGTCGTAACAGGTGCAATGAGATCCAGCAATGAACTTGGTGCAGACGGACCGTATAATTTGATTTCAGCTGTACGGGTTGCAGCTTCGGATCAAGCAATCGGAAAAGGTGTTTTAGTGGTTTTGAATGATGAAATTCATACGGGTAAAAATGTAACCAAAACACATACAAGCAATATAGCGACATTCCAAAGTCCACAATACGGACCATTGGGTATTGTAAGTAAACGGGATATTACCTTCCACCATATGCCTACTGTCAGGGAAACATATGATATCGAAAAAGTCACGAAAAATGTTATTCTTCTTAAAGCTTATGCTGGGATGGATGGTTCAATCATTAAAGCCGTTCGGATGTTACATCCAGATGGATTAGTAATCGAAGCTCTTGGACAAGGCAATCTTCCTCCATCAATGGTTCCGGAATTAAAGGAATTGATGGACGACGGTGTTCCAGTTGTTCTAGTTTCTCGTTGCTTTAATGGATATGTACAGGATGTCTATAATTATGAAGGCGGAGGACGTCAATTAAAAGATCTCGGGGTTATTTTTTCAAATGGCTTAAATGGTCAAAAAGCAAGACTAAAGCTATTAGTCACATTAGAAGTTACAAATAAACATGATGAACTGCAGGAAATGTTCTTCAAATAATATAAAGGCGACTCGAGGAGCCGCCCTATTTTCTTTCTATAATTGCTTTTGCAATTAAATCCCCATGAAAACGTCCGTTTTCAATGAAAATTTCATTAGCATTATTACCCGCTGCAATAACACCAGAGATGAAAATCCCATCGACATTCGTCTCCATTGTATCAGGGTTAAACGAAGGTCTACCAGTATCCTTCTCAATTTCAACATTCATTTTTCGTAAAAAGCTATGATCTGGATGATAGCCCGTCATCGCAAATACGTAATCATTTCTTATTTCCTTTTGCAGTTCCCCAACTTGATATTTCACAGTGTCTTCCGTTATTTCAATAACATTTGCATTAAATTCCATGTTAATAATCCCATTGCGAACTAATGATTCAAACTCAGGTAAAATCCACGGCTTAATGCTTGAGGAGTATTCGGATCCACGATAAATGACTGTAACCCTTGCATCAGCATTTACGAGCTCTAGAGCAGCATCGACACTTGAGTTTTTTCCTCCAATTACGACAACATCTTTGTCAAAATATGGATGCGGTTCTTTAAAATAATGAAAAACTTTAGGAAGATCTTCACCAGGAACATTCATATAATTTGGATTGTCATAATAGCCGGTTGCAATTATCACATATTTTGCTTGATATTCAGCTTTTTGAGATGTGATATGGAATTGTCCATTTTCAAGTTTAGTAACTTTCATCACTTTTTCGAATGCGTTCACTCTGATTTGTTTACGTTTCGCTACTTCCCTATAATACGCTAAAGCCTGGTTTCTTTTTGGCTTTCGGCCCTCAATAATAAAAGGCATATCCCCAATTTCTAATTTTTCACTTGAACTAAAGAATGTTTGATGAGTGGGATAATGATAAATTGCATTAACAATATTCCCTTTTTCAATGACCAATGGTTCGATTCCAATATTCTGCAGCGCAATGGCGGCTGCTAAACCACAGGGCCCTCCCCCAATAATCACGACTTCTTCTGATTGCATGTTTGTCACTCCAATTCTAAAGCAGAAAAAACTCCTACCGAAATGATAGGAGATTTTTGTAGTCTTTGCAAATAAAACGAATCAAATACGCCAATGATTGGGGGTTCCTCCCCCGAAATAAAATTAAATCCAGCCTCTAAAACGGGACGCTTCGGCCATTTTTCTAACTCCAACCATGTAGGCTGCAAGTCTCATGTCAACACGTCTATTTTGCGCTGTTGAATAAATATTTTCAAATGATTTGACCATTACTTTTTCGAGTTTTTCTTCTACTTCTTCCTCTGACCAGTAATAGCCTTGGTTATTTTGAACCCATTCGAAATAGGACACAGTCACGCCACCAGCACTTGCTAAAACGTCTGGTACGAGGAGAATTCCTCTTTCAGTTAGGATTTGTGTCGCTTCAAGTGTTGTTGGTCCGTTTGCGGCTTCCACTACAATACTTGCTCGAATATTATGGGCATTTTCTTCTGTGATTTGGTTTTCGATTGCTGCTGGAACAAGAATATCACAATCAAGCTCCAATAACTCCTTATTTGTGATGGTATCGTTAAATAACTTAGTCACTGTTCCAAAGCTATCACGACGATCTAATAAGTAATCAATATCTAAACCATTTGGATCATATAAGCCGCCATAAGCGTCAGAAATACCAATTACCTTAGCACCTGCATCATGCATGAATTTTGATAAAAAGCTACCCGCATTTCCAAAGCCTTGTACAACTACACGAGCACCTTCTATATTAATGCCACGTTTCTTCGCTGCTTCGCGAATACAAATGGTTACACCCTTCGCAGTTGCAGACTCGCGTCCATGTGAACCACCTAATACAAGTGGTTTACCCGTGATGAATCCAGGTGAATTAAATTCGTCAATTCGACTATATTCATCCATCATCCATGCCATAATTTGAGAATTTGTAAATACATCGGGAGCCGGGATATCCTTTGTAGGACCTACGATTTGACTGATTGCACGAACATAGCCACGACTAAGTCGCTCAAGTTCACGGAATGACATATCTCTAGGGTCGCAAATGATTCCGCCCTTTCCTCCACCATATGGTAAATCAACGATACCGCATTTCAAACTCATCCAAATCGAAAGCGCTTTAACTTCCTTTTCAGTTACATTTGGGTGAAATCGAATTCCACCTTTAGTTGGACCTACCGCATCGTTATGCTGTGCGCGATAGCCTGTAAAGATTTTTACAGAGCCATCATCCATTCTTACTGGAATTTTAACGGTCATCATTCGGATCGGTTCTTTTAAAAGTTCGTATACTTCTTCAGGGTACCCTAATTTTTCTAATGCTTTATGTATGACTGTTTGTGTAGATTTGAGGACATCCATTTTCTCTTCGTTATTTTGTTTTGAAATGTCCTTATTATTTTCGGCTACCATTTGTAAACCTCCCAAGATTTTTCACAGTTCCATTAGAGGATGTTCAAAAAGCACGATGAACAAAAACCAATAAAATTTCTATTATTGTCCACCTTTCCAGTCACTAGTATACACTTTCCATATGTTTATGCAAGATGAAAAATGTAGAATATTCATTTTTAATCATAAAAAAAACGCTGTCCTAACCTTCATATGGAATTCTACTAACACATGGAAAAACCTCTAAATCATCATTAGAGGTTTTCCTTATTTTTAATAAAATAGTAGTAAATATCTTTCATTGCATTTTCTTTAAAAATGATTTTTCCGTATTCATGAACCCGATATTTTGTAAGCGTTGCAGGATTTCCAAATTCGGCTAAAAGGGCAATGACATTTTCTGTATGACTGGATAAATTATCTTCCAGTAATAAATAGAAATGATCTTTATATGAATATAACCTGCCGCCATCTATTGATAAACAATTTAATCTGGTTGAAAGTTGAATAACATCTTCAAACGTATGAAATTCATAAAATATATCTTTACTTTCATCAAGAGTAACCTGCATTTCAATATAATCATCATCCAGAAATTCTTCATCTTCAAGGTCACCTGCTGAATTCGTTACAATGATCACCATGCCTTGTGCTTGTAAAGAATAAACCTCGACAGCAATGGGACCGTCAGCTTCAAAGCCTAATTCGGCACTTGCTTCTTCAATCATATCACGAAATAATTGGTGGACCTTAAGCGAATCCGACAAAAGATCATCTTTAGTGAGGCCACGATCAACCAGATCATCAAATGTTAGAAAAATCTTGATTTTATTATAAGTTAAGCGCTCAAGACGCATTATAAAACCCTCCCTCACCATCACACCTACGTACAACCGTTACTTTATTTTATGAAGGAATATAAATTATGTTCTTGTATTTGGCGTTGTTAGGACATTTTTTGCAAATCGTATTAGCTATCAGATGATTGAAGGGTAATCAAATGTGTTTCAGGTGGTGCACCAAATCTTAACGGTATACCAGATGTCCCATATCCATTACTTATGAAAATGGTCATTCCGTTTTTATGCTCGATACCACCCTTAGGAAAAAGCCCAAATTTCCAAAATCGAATTTGTCCACCATGTGTATGCCCAGACAGTAAAAGGTTAATCTTGTACTCTGGTTTAAGCTCATTTCCTATTTCTGGATTATGGCTAACCAAAATTTTAAAGTCCGCCTCATCCCCTGCATCTAAAAGAGCAAGGTCCAACCTGGTTCTCCCTACCTTTAAATCATCAATTCCAAGGAGAGCCAGTTTCTCACCTTCCCCAGTTTCAAAAAACATCGCCGTGTTATCAAGAATTTTAATTCCCATACTTAATAGTAGAGAATCAAGTTCATGGTAATCCACTTCATAATCATTATTGCCCCACACGAAGTAGGTCGGTCCTACCGTTTTAATTAATTGAAGGTTTTTCTTTACCCGTTCAAAGGGTACACCCTTTTCTGTTAAATCTCCTCCAATTATGACAATGTCTGCTTTCCCTTTTACTTCTTTGATTATTTTTTCAGATACCTCTCGTCTGTGAATATCTGAAATAAAGAAAATCGTAATCTTACCAAAGCTTTTGGGAAAATCCGAAAATGTTAACGTATTCTTTACAACACGATCTAGTTTAGCTTCTTCCCACATATATAAAAGGAGTAGCACTCCAATAAATAGAATCCCGAATAAATATAGCATGGTTCACGCCCTATCCATCTAGATCAAGCTTTTTATCATTTTTGAATATACAGATATGATACCATAATTTTTGGAAAAGGTAACAATAATAACGGTGCTTTGTTCCACATAAAAAGAATATTTTTTTCAGCAGCCTCTGTAAAATCCTAATCCATGTCATTTTTTTGCTCTTTAGCCCATACAGTAGAATGACATCGTTTTGCATTTTACAACAAGGAGGTTGCTTCATGTTTACAACCAGGAAAACATTTCACCCCTACGTAAGCCCATTTGACCCTTGTAAACCAATTACATCTAAAACATTCGTTACCCCACCAAATCTATATATACCTTTTCAACCTGCAAACCTACCTCAATTCTCACCTAAAGAAGCATTACGTATTGGGACACTATGGAAGATCTTTTACGATCCATATTTCAGCCCTTATGAACCGAAAAGGGAGGCTGGGAACGAATGAACCCTAAACAGATGCCCCCAGAGTATTATGCGTTTCTAGAGGATTTACAGGCTTTGGATTTTGTGTTAGTTGAACTCACCTTGTATCTTGATACCCATCCACATGATTATGAAGCAATACAACAATTTAATACGGTTTCACAGCAAAGAAGAATGGTCGCAAATCAATATGAAGAAAGATTTGGGCCATTGACTCAATTTGGTCGTTATAGCTATTCTAGTTACCCTTGGAACTGGAATGACGAACCTTGGCCGTGGCAGGTTTAATCAGAAGAGCGCAGGCACAGGAGCTAGACAACGAAAACTTTAAAGAGGAATCCTTATTTTAACAGGGGGAGGAATGTACATTAATGTGGATTTATGAAAAAAAGCTACAGTATCCTGTCAAAGTCAGTACGTGTAATCCATTGTTGGCGAAGTTTCTGATTGAACAATATGGTGGTGCTGATGGTGAGTTAGCCGCTGCATTACGTTATTTAAATCAACGCTACACCATACCCCCTAAGGTTATAGGGTTGTTAACTGATATAGGAACAGAAGAATTCGCTCATTTAGAAATGATTGCCACCATGGTGTATAAACTTACAAAAGATGCTACCCCTGACCAATTAAAGGCTGCAGGATTAGGGGCACACTATGTGAGCCATGATAATGCATTATTTTATGAGAGTGCTAGTGGAGTACCATTTACGGCAACATATATTCAGGCAAAGGGTGACCCGATTGCTGATTTATATGAGGATATTGCAGCGGAAGAAAAGGCAAGGGCGACCTATCAATGGATCATCAACATGAGTGATGACCCGGACTTAAATGATAGCTTGCGCTTCTTACGAGAACGTGAAATTATCCATGCCCAACGATTTAAAGAAGCAGTCGAAATACTTAAAGAAGAAAGAGATAAAAAGAATTTTTTCTAAACAGGTACATTCTTATATGTCTAATCAAAAAAATAACGCGAGAATCCTCGCGTTATTTGACCATTTCGATCTAATTTAGTTTAATCGGAATTCGTAGTACTTGACCTTCAATAACGGTATCGCCATCTAGATTATTCCATCTTCTAATTAATTCCTCACCGGAACGGCTGTTGTAATATTTCATCGAAATCCGATATAGATTCTCATCTGCTTGTACCGTATGATATTTTACATCATAACGATCCTTCGGTTTTTCTTGTTTTTGTACAGGTTGCTTTATTTCTTCAGCTTTTGGTGGAGGAGTGTTTTCTACAACTTTTTGACCGGACTCTTCGTTAGTCGGCACTTCCTCTTGTTTTTCAACTTCCGGCTGATTTTCCTCCTTTAGTTCTATAATAGGTTCTTGTTCAACATTTGTAGGTTCTTCTTCGTCCTCATTGTCATTAGTGGGTTGTGCATCCCTATCCTCGTCTTCATAGCTGATGCTTTCAAAATTTGCACTTTTTTTTGTTGGAGTTGATTCCAGCATGTCTGGATTCGAATTAAATTTATAGCTAAGGATTGCAACAGGCAATAAGACAAATAGTAAAGCCAACAAACGAACAATTGGGTATTTAATTTTAACTTTTGTTTTCTTTGTCTTCGTTTTATGAAATTCACTTCGAGGAGGTAGTGTCGAAGTGCTTTTTTCTAAATCAATTGCCTTTTCTTCCCCTTCAGGCTGCTTCAAGACTAAACCACCTCTTTCGGTTTATTCAAATAATCGATTCTAAGCTTTACAGCAAAAATAAAATCAATCCAAAAATGAGCATAAACTGTAATCCACAGATTTTGATAGAGTTCATATATATATCCCAATAAAAAGCTCAAAAGAACAACAGATATCAACAAAACCCATTTATATAAATAACGTACATGTAATAATGCAAAAATGATACTTGCAATGAGTAGTCCAAAATGGGTTTGGATGACCCCTCTAAATAAAATCTCTTCCGAAAAGGAGATCAATAAACATAAAATAAAAATATGCGGGATGCTTCGTTTTTGGAAAATACGTTCGTTAATTCCCCCATCATCATACATTGCCTCAGGAAGCCACTTCATAAGTAAAAAATCAATGACGACTACGATTAAGGCAAAAGCTGAACCAATGAACAGGATATTCCAGTCCTTCCAATTCCAAAGCTTTATAAAAGATGACCAATTGTCAAACAGAAAAAAACCAAGTACTAAGGAAATAAGCAACAAAATTCCTTGAGTTAAATAAAGGTGAAAAACAATTTCTTTATCCGGTAATTCTTTGATAATATCAGCTTGGCGCCTACCCATTATTTTTTCACCCATTTCTATGGAAGATACGATGTAATTCTTGTCTCCAGGATGGCAGCTTCCACTCATTTGCATCACTTGTTTTTTGCTTGTACAAATCCCACTCTATTTCACATAAATCACAGCATGATGAAGGCTTTAGTTTTAGGCTTTCATCGAAATAGGTTAAAATATCCTGACGACGGCATTCCTGCGTCTTTAGCCAATTTTCCATCATTTTTAGTTTTTTAAGTTTATACTCATATCGTTTCCTTGCAGCTTCATTGACGATATAAATAGCATTTCGTACGTTAACCGGGGTTTGAATGCTTTCATCCAAAGACAGATAAAATNNCCATTGGACCTCCGAAATACTAAATGCAGTATAAAAATACTCCTCAACCGTTTTTGAATATAAAAATTTACCCTTTTCTTTAATATCCTGATTGATATATTCAATTACTTCTTGCGTTTGTTCTTTCGATGGAAGCTCATATTTTATTAAGCTTTGCGGAAGTTCATGGTCCATTTGATGATGAAGCAAAATAGCAACACTTGGGTTTCCATCCCTACCTGCACGTCCAATTTCCTGTAAATAAGCCTCCATTTGAGAAGGAAAATGAAAGTGAATGACAAATCGAATATCAGGCTTATCTACACCCATTCCAAAAGCATTCGTACAGCAAATAATCGATAGTTGGTTATTGATGAATTGCTCTTGAATCAGCATTCTCTTTTCTTGTTCCATCCCACCATGATAAAAAGCAACTCGGTCAAAGCCATTTTCCTTTAGGTATTGCGCAATATTTTCAGCTAAGAGCCGACTCGAAAAATAAATTATTCCTGGTCCCTGTAACTCTTTTGCATATTTTAAAAGCATTTCTTTTTTTTCTTCAAGAGAATCAACTTTTTTCACCGTAATTGCAATATTAGGTCGGTCTATGGAGTGAATATGCATTTTTGGATTTGTTAATTGCAGTGTTCCTTTGATATCCTCAAAAACCTCTTTTGTCGCCGTTGCTGTTAAGGCAAGGCATGGTGGTGATCCAAATTCCGAGCGAATATTACCTAACCTTGAATAGTCAGGGCGGAAATCATGTCCCCATTGCGAAATACAATGGGCTTCATCCACGACAAATAGTGAGATGTGAACCCCTTTTAAACGGTTCATAAGATATTTCGATTGTAAAATTTCAGGTGATGCAAAGATATATTTATATTTGTGAAGGCTAGGCATAATTTTCCGTTTACGATCTTTCGATAAGAAGCTATTTAGCGCAATTACCCTTTTTTCACCCATTTTCTTCAATTGAAGAACCTGGTCCTCCATTAAAGCAACAAGGGGTGAAATGATAAGAACACTGCCTTCAAGTATTTGCGCAGGCAACTGATAGCAAAGTGATTTGCCACCTCCTGTTGGTAAAAGGGCAATGACATCATGCCCACTTAGAATATCTTCGATGATATCCTTTTGCCCCTCCCGAAAAGAAGTATGATTAAATTTTTCTTTTAAAATCACATCAAGATTCATGTTATATCACCAAGTCTCGCAAGGACGAGCCTAATTTCAAAATACGAAACGTCATTTGACAGTTTTTCCTTTAATGGTCGTAATTGTTTTGTTTGCAATGTCTGATAGGCTGATAAAATTAATTGTTGATTTTCAGGAGACACGAATGAATCAATTGAAAAATCAGGTTTTTGATGTGTAATTTCTACAATATGGTCCTCAATTGTATTCCTTTTTAAATGACGATTAATTGAAATTTCGTCGATTGTTTTCCCCTGTAATAGCATCTGATAGGTTGTCTTCGTAGAGGCTGTTAATAAAACATTGCTGTGTTGATTTGCCTCAGTCATCGAAACTAGGATCGGAAACTTTTCACCATTTATTTCAAACTGTTTAATAATTGTGTGCAAAGTATGTAAAAAGAGAATCTGGCACCATGTTTCATCCTCATTTAGCAAGGAACTAATTTGCTCAATCGTATAACCGATTCTAGTTGAACTTGTCAGTCTCATGACAAAAATCGTTGCTTCCAGCTCCGATACCATATCAAGGCATTGCAAAATCTCCTGATAGAGGGATTTAGCTAATATAGTTCGGTTCTGTCGGCTTTTCATAAGAAATTCTTTAACCCATTCAAAAACGGCATCGTCTTGTTGGATTGGTGTATATTGTTTTTTCTCATTTATTAAATTTGACAACACTTGTGTGAGGAGTGAAAGTCTTCGCCAAAGCAATAGAGATTGATCATTGTATTTCCAGCCGTTTAAATGAGAAGGAATCGGCTTCTTTTTCAGTTCATCGTTTAAAAAGGAACGTCCATCTTCATTAACGATAAATTTATTGCTCGATGGTGTTATTTCTTCTATCAGAGAAAGCTGTAGAAGCATTTTTATCTCTTTATCAAATTGTTCTCTATTTAACGGTTTAAGGATTCCGAAAAGTGGTGTGAGATTAAACAGATTCGCATCCCCAATCGTTTGAGAGGATTTTTTACCATTCAACAAGTGATAAATCCCGTAAACTGTTCTTTCCCCGCTCAGTTTATCGATGCATGTTAAAATCAATAGTGAACGATAGGTTTGATTCACGTTCTTCTCCCCCCAATCGACATATATATGAAAAATTCATGGAAAATTGTCGAATGAATGTTACCCTTATTTTATCAAATAATAAAGAAAAGTGGGATGTTTTCGTGTGGAAATATGAAGAAGCTTGTCTAATTGAAAAAACCCTTTTCTGATAAGCAATCTCACATTATATTTTTATTGAAAAGTTTCGTGAACAGCTTTACAATGAGATATGAGGAAGCTGTTTCCATCTTATGTGGAAGTAAGATGGAGAACTAATATAAATATATGTTTATACATGTAATGATTTCGGGAGGTTAAGTACACATGGCAAAGTATACCATTGTTGACAAAGAAACTTGTATCGCTTGTGGTGCATGTGGTGCAGCTGCACCTGACATCTACGATTACGATGATGACGGTATTGCATTTGTAACACTTGATGATAACCAAGGGATTGTAGAAATTCCAGAAATATTAGAAGAAGATATGATGGATGCATTTGAAGGCTGTCCAACTGATTCCATTAAAGTTGCAGACGAGCCTTTTGATGGTGACGCATTAAAGTTCGAATAGACGAATCAATATGAAGAACCCTTTTGACAAAGGGTTCTTTTTTTAATGAAAAAAACAGGCTTTGTTAGCTAAGTAGTTCAGTATTCGTGGAGAAAAATAGGAATAACAGTATAAATAAAGTGCTAAATCGCATTGGGTTTAGCACTTTATTTTTTGTTGGTGTAACGAAAATAGTATGTATTTCGAACTGAAATTAACTTATGAAATCACATTATAATTAACAGTGTGACAATAACTATCGTCAACGTACTAATTGTAATGCGAATTGGGGTGCTATTTGGTATATTAATTAATAATTATCAGAGGAAAATTCAGAGCTTAGTGAGAAATAAGATATAATAAGAATAGAACTTGTAAAATAATACGTATTCTAAATAGCGGTGTTGTTGTTAAATTAAAATTTAAGCGAAAGGATGATAACCATATGTATATGACTATTTTTATCATTGCATCCGCATTGGTGTGGATTGCAGCAATATACGAACTAATTAAGCCTTCAGAAAAACAAAATAACAAAATCATAATAACCTTAACTACTTTTGGTACTTTATCGACATTATTCATAACTGTTTCACTTTTTAAAGCTTTATTATAAAGGAATCCGTTTCTTTCGTTGAAGAAAAAATAAGGATATATGAAAAACGCTTGGAATAATTCCAAACGTTTTTTTGTGTTATTTAGCTTTTTAATACTGATGTGTTTTTGTGTGAGTTTATAGTTGTGATTTAAACTTTTTCTCCACATTATCTGAACTACTTATTTGTTAGCCTGCTTTTTTCGTGTTTATCCAAGAGGTACTTCTTTTCGTTCCCCTTTTTCAAATGTCATCAATGTTTTGTAGCCAACACTTTTTGCTAAATCGATTGCTTGGTCAAAATCAGCACCAACATCTTGTGGCCGATGAGCGTCCGATGACAAGACAATCGGAATATTTTTATCAAAGCACATTTGTAGTAATCGTGGATCTGGATAAAGCTTTCCGATCGGCTTTCGTAAGCCAGCGGTACTAATTTCAACACATGTTTTAGAGTTCGCTAATGCTGTTGTTGCACGATCAAATTGATGCAAGAGGAATTCTTCATCCTCAGGGATATACTTAAAAATTTTAACTAGATCAATATGACCGATAATATCAAATAAGTTTGATTCAGCTAATGTAATCACCTGATCATAATATTTCGTATATGTATCATGTAAATCTCGTTTATCCCATTCTTCACGGAACTCAGCAAGGTCTATTCCAAAATCCCCTACCCAATGAATGGAACCAATGACATAATCAAAATCATAGGAAGAGATGAATTTTTCCATTTCAGCATGTTTGCCAGGTGTATAATCCATTTCAATCGACATTTTTACATCGACATGATTCTTCCAGGCAAGTTTAAATAAATCGACATAATCCTTCATGTCGTAATATCTTCTTGCATCAACCCATGGGTTACTAAGAATATCTTTTGTTTGATAAAAATGATAAGCATGCTCTGAAATCCCAAAATGATCGATCTTCTTATGCTTAGCTTCATCAATAAACTTCATCAAATAGTCTAATTCAAGTGTACCAAGCTCCAAATGATTATGATAATCAGTGCGCATATGAATCCCCCATAAAAGTTTTTCTCATTATACATGAACTAGCTTCTAATGGGAATGAAAAAGCTTAAAATATTTAGGATTTTTCGATAAAGTGAAACTTCCCTCAGTACGGGTTTTCTTCATACCCTACTGAGGGTTAGTTAAGGCCCACATGATGTGGGTCACAATGACGTTGCCACAGGACGTGGCGCTCTTAGTCATTGTTCAATTGACGGGCTTTTACGGGCAGTTGATTCCCATTCATCCTTCTTTGCTTCCTCAAAGTCTAGAAGTAGGGATCTTTCTGCCCGTTAATGCTGGACTATTAAAACTTGGTCTGGGAAAATTAAATCGCCTGACAATTGATTTAGAGCTTTAATTTCTTGAACAGTTAATCCTACCTTGCTTGCAATGACGGAAAGAGATTCTCCCGGCTTCACTGTGTAGGTTTCAAGATTTTTGGATACCTCAATCCCACCTTTTTGCATGATGACGGGAACAAGAATTTGTTTGTCAATCAGCACAAAAAGCGGATCAATGGCATTGTTTTTAGAAGAATTCCATTCGCCATTATGAACTTCAAAATGCAAATGTGGCCCTGTTGAATGACCGGTACTCCCGATATTCCCAATGATTTGGCCTCTTTCAACTTTTTCGCCTTCATTAACACTCCTCTTACTGAGATGGGCATAGACCGTTTCATATCCATTTGGATGCTCAATAAAAATGACATGTCCATACGCACCCCTGAAACTCGAATTTTTAACGATTCCTTCTTCAACCGCATATATTTGATCTCCAAGCGGAGCAGCGATATCTAAGCCCTTATGCTTCCCTTGTCTAGTTCCAAATGTATCCGTGATTTTCCCTAAGACCGGCCATGCCCACTCCTCTGTTATACCTGCTGGTGATTCCTGTGCATTGGCACTTTCATTAATGAATAAAAAAAAACTTACACTTATTGCCATTACAGCAACAATTGCAACTCGTCTAACAAATAAAAGCATTATGATCCTCCTTGAAATTTGAACAATTCATGCGATGAAGATAACACCCTTTC
>NZ_JBALOX010000188.1:0-2267 GCF_036965165.1 Bacillus sp. JJ1521
AGCGAAGCCCATTTCATGGGTCACAATGAGCATTGTCATTCCAGTATTAGCCAATCCCTTCATAACACTAAGAACCTCTTTTACCATCTCAGGGTCTAGTGCTGAAGTTGGCTCATCAAAAAGCATAATTTCAGGATCCATTGCCAGCGCCCTTGCAATTGCTACCCTCTGCTTTTGTCCCCCGGAAAGGCGATTCGGATATTCATTTGCCTTTTCTGACAAGCCTACTTGGTTTAACAGCTCCATAGCCTTACTTTCCGCGTCACTCTTCGATATCCCTTTTACCTTCATCGGAGCATAAGTGAGATTTTGAAGAACTGTCTTATGTGGAAATAAATAAAAATGCTGAAATACCATTCCAATGTGCTGACGAACCTTGGTGATATTCGTCTTTGCATCTGTAATGTCATCTTCCCCGACCCAGATCTGTCCTTGAGTTGGTGTTTCAAGTAAATTTAAACATCTTAGAAATGTAGATTTTCCTGAACCAGAAGGACCAATTATGGCAACAACCTCACCTTGTTTAAAGGTGGTCGTAATCCCCTTTAACACATTAAGCTTACCAAAAGATTTATGAAGACCTTCTACTTTAATATGATCGTTACTCACTACGACGCAACCTCCTCTCAAGTCTTCCGCCTAGGAATGTGAGGATTGTAACAATAATCCAATACACTAGACCAGCAATTAATAAAGGTTCAAAATAGCGGAATGTATTCGATCCGACAACTTGAGCTCGTCTCATAATATCCAATAATCCAATTGTACTTACAAGTGCCGATTCCTTCGTTAAGGTCACAAGTTCATTTAAAAGTGCAGGTAAAATATTTTTCACTGCCTGTGGTAGGATAATATCCAACATCATCGGACGGTACGAAACACCAAGAGCTTCCGCCGCTTCCTGTTGACCTTTATCAACAGCTTGAATTCCTGCTCTAATGATTTCAGAAATATACGCACCTGAATTTAATCCGAATGCCAAGACCCCAGCTGCAAATTTATCAATGTCATAGTGAAAAAGCTGCGGAACCGCAAAATAGATTAAAACCAATTGTAGGATAAGTGGTGTTCCTCTGAATATGGACGTATAAATATTCGCAAACCACTTTAAAAATGAAACCTTGCTTATTTTAAAAACCGCTAAAATTGTCCCCAAAATTAAACCTAAAATTGCCGATACTAGAGCAAAGGATACCGTAATGCCGATCCCTTCTAGTATAAACGGAATTGAAGGCACGATTCGGGAAAAATCAATATCCAAACCCATGCCTTACACCTCATTTCACCTAAAAATTTTTATTTATTCTTCAATCCATTGTTTTTCTAATTTTTCTAATTCACCATTTGCTTTCATTTCTTCTAACACTTTATTGAATTCATCCACAAGCTCACTGCCTTTTGCAAATGCAATCGCCATACCTGGTGAGCTTTCAGTCGGATCATCAAAACCTGCTAAGTCTAGTTCTTCAATGAAGCCAATTGCCACTGTTTTATCTAAATATACTGCATCGATTCTTCCTGATTTTAGCTCTTGAATTAATTCTGGAGCCTTATTTAATGCTGAGATTTCAAGATTTTTTAAAGTTTCTTCTTTAATTTTTTTGGCTCCTTCTTCTTGAATAGAACCTAATTGGACTCCAACTTTTTTACCGTCTAAAGCCTCTAATGTTTTAATATCAGAATCTTTTAATGTCACAAACATTTCGCCCGATTTATGATACTCCGTTGAAAAATCAACACTTTTCTTACGTTCTTTGGTAGCCGACATACCAGAAATGATAAAATCAAGACGATCTGATTGTAATGCGCTAATTAAACCACCGAAATCCATATTTTCAATTTTAAGCTCATAACCAAGTTTATCCGCAACATGCTTAGCTATATCAATGTCAAATCCAATATAATCGCCAGTTTTCTCATCAATTGTTTCAAATGGTGGGAAATCAGCAGATGTTCCCATTGTTAATACTTTCTTTGAATCCGTTCCTTCTTTAGATCCTGTTGCATTGTCATCGCTTGTCCCACAAGCAGCTAGAACTACAACTGATAAAATAGTAATCAATGATGCTAGTAAAAACTTTTTCATTATGTTTTCCCCCTATGTGGTTGCTTATAATTATTCGATAGAATGTATTTTAACACATCTGCATAAATATACAATATGTTTTTTAAAAATAATAATTGATTCATAATTCTATCTTTTGCGTTAAGCTTCCTGTTTATACAGCTTACTAAGGATTTTAGAGGAAAAATTTTGTGTTTTATTA
>NZ_JBALOX010000189.1:0-7101 GCF_036965165.1 Bacillus sp. JJ1521
TGAATGTAAATGTCGTTCCTTCGCCAAGTTTACTGTGGACCGAAATATTTCCATTGTGGGCACCAATAATGTTTTTAACAATTGCAAGTCCCAATCCAGTACCAGATTTCCCTCTCGTCCTAGCCTTATCTGCCTTATAGAAACGTTCAAATACAAACGGTAGATCCTCTTCTGGAATTCCAGATCCTGTATCACTGATATCTACTTTAATTGCTGTTTCTTGCCCTGTTACATGAACCTCAACCATCCCATTTTCATCTGTATGTCTTATGGCGTTATCAATTAAGTTTGTAAATACCTGCTCAATACGGTCAGGATCCATGTGAATTTCACCGATATCTTCTTCAATTGTTGCAGATAAGGTAATTAGATTATCCTTGGCTAACCCTTGGAATTTTCGAATGACACGATTGATAAATGAATTAAAATCAATATTTTCTTTATTCAGGGTAATATGACCAGATTGCATTCTTGCAATGTCTAATAATTCGTTTACTAGTCGCCCCATCCGTAATGACTCGTCATAGATGACCTTTGTGATTTCTTTTCGTTCTTCTTCAGAACTTGCAATATCATCCATAATAGCTTCACTATATCCCTGCAGCATGGCAATCGGTGTTCTTAACTCATGTGAAACATTTGCAATAAAATCCTCACGAAGTTTATCCAAACGGCGCTCTTCTGTCATATCCCTAAGGACGGCAACGGCACCTCTAATATATGTCTGATTATAGAGTGGACTCATTAAAATAACCCATGTTCTTCCTTGAAGGCTGATTTCAATAAATTGCTCCTTTTCAAATGAAACTGCACGCTGGAATAAATCCTTAACTTCTGGCGGGAGCTCTTCACCAACATCCTGATACATGCCCTGCTGGTAATACCAAGCTTGAAGGAAGCGTTCGGCAGGTGGGTTTGTAATCAAAATCGTTCCATCCCGATTTAATGTGATAACACCATCCGCCATACTGTTTAGAATACTTGCAAGCTGCTCCTTCTCTTGATTCAGCGCATTCATATTATATTTTAATTGCCTTCCCATTTGGTTAAGTGCCAAGCCTAAAGCACCAATTTCGTCATGGGTAAGAATAGGAACCTTTGTATCAAATTTCCCTCTAGCAACTTCTGTAGCAGCTTCCCTCATTTTACGTAATGGAGCAGTGATTCGCGTCAATAAGAAAAAGGCAAAAACAGTTGTAAGAACAAGCCCAATGCCTGCTGCTAAAATTATAAATTGGGTTGTATGCTGGGTTGTCTGCTGAACATCATCTAATGATTGATAAAGAAATACAGCACCCTTTTGATCATTTTCTATATGAAGTGGAGCCCCAACAACAAATAGCTCTTCACTTTGTTTATTCACATTATAGTCTTCCGGAAGGATAATTTTTTTACTTTTGTTTTGGTCATTTGACATTACAAGTTTAAGGTCTGGATCGCCTGTTAATAGGCTAACAGGGATATTTGCGAGTGATTTCCGATCAGGTGATACCCAAAATGTATTTTCATCTGCCGCAATAATGACCTTTGTTTCATCATTCACAAGCTCCCATGCAAGTTCCCTTGCCACATCTTTATCTTCATGCTGCTCCATAACGACAGCAATATTTGCTGCTAATTGGGTTAAATTTCTTTCTGCTTCTTGGATATGATAATTCTCAAAATACTCCATGAATAAAATGGTTAAAACAAATAATACGAAGGAAAACAGTAATAGAATGGTGGCCCACAGTTTTCCTACAACACTACGCCAAAATTTCATTCCTGGCCGACCTCAAATTTATAACCAACGCCCCAAACGGTGACAATCATTTTGGCTGCATCCTGAGACACCTTATTTAATTTTTCACGCAAACGTTTAACATGGGTATCAACTGTACGTAAGTCACCGAAGAATTCGTAGTGCCATACCTCTTTTAACAATTGCTCACGGTCAAAGACTTTATCAGGTGCTTTTGCTAGGAAGCATAACAGTTCATATTCCTTTGGTGTCAGGCCAACTTCTTTTCCGTCTGCAGTGACACGATGCGCGTCATTATCAATCGTTAGATGCGGGAATACAATAACATCTTTAGCCGTTGTTTCAGTCTGTAAATAGGTTGTAAGTGAAGCTCTTCTTAATAAGGCTTTTACACGCAAAACAACTTCTCTTGGACTAAATGGCTTCACAATATAGTCATCCGTTCCCACTTCAAAACCTTGAACACGGTTTATCTCTTCACCTTTAGCAGTTAACATAATGATCGGCGTTGATTTCTTTTCACGCAACTCACGACATACCTCAATGCCGTCTTTACCTGGCATCATAAGATCTAATAGAATAAGATCATATTCATTTTTTAAAGCCTTTTCTAATGCTACATCTCCGTTGTCTGCTTCTTCTATCACATAATTTTCTCTTTCTAAATACATTTTAAGTAAACGACGAATTCTCTCCTCGTCATCGACAACTAAAATTTTTGCTTCGTTTTCCATTTTCTTATTCCTCCATTTTCTTTCCGAAAGAATATTTCTATACATCTCTATCGTACATAAAATTTTCATAATTAGCTATAACATATATCACACTTGCCTTCTAAAGCGGCAGAAAAGTCGAAAATCCGACACAAAAAAGGGAAAACAATGGATTAAAAAGCCTTCATCATCAGATGAAGGCTACTAATCTTATGCGTATGAGTGCAAACCAGCTATAACTAGATTTACGAATATCGTATTGAACATAATGATGAAGAATCCAACGACAGCCAGCCAAGCAGATTTTTGACCATGCCAGCCTTTTGAAAGTCTTAAGTGCAGGAAGGCTGCATAGAATAGCCAAGTGATAAGCGCCCATACTTCCTTTGGATCCCAGCCCCAGAAGCGCGTCCAGGCAATTTGTGCCCAAATCATAGCAAAAATTAACGCTCCCAACGTGAAAATTGGAAATCCGATTGCAACTGAACGATACCCAATTTCATCAACTAAATCTAAATTTAATCTTTTGGTTAATGGCTGTAATGCCGCACCAATTCGTCTGCGTAGGATTAAACGGATTAATCCATATAGGATTGAACCTGTAATAACCGACCAAAGAACTGAGTTAACTTTTCTAGCACTTAATAAAGCTGGTAATTCAATGCCACTAGAAAACTTGCCGTCTGTTAATAATTCACCTTCATTAGGTACGACCAATGCAGGCAATTTATACACCATCTCGGCATTAACGCCTTCTTTATCTACCCATGAGAAGACTGATTCATATTTCATCGCACCAAAGGCGGTTGTAATTGATACGAAACCTACAACAACAACGAGTATATACATAACGAATTCGAGCCAAAATGTTTCCTTGCTTTTTACAGTTTGATCTACCGATTTCAATAAATACAAGATTCCTGCAATAAAGCTTATCGAAAGAATGGCTTGACCTAATGCTGCTGTCGTAACATGAATATGCAACCATTCACTTTGCAAAGCCGGAATTAGCGGAGAGATTTCCCTCGAAAACATACTACCATATGCAATAACTAATAATGCTATTGGTAACGTAAAAAGCCCTAAAATACTTGTTTTGTATATAAAATAAATAATGATAAATGCTAGAACTAGCATCATTCCAAAGAACGTAATAAATTCAAATAAATTACTCACTGGTGCATGTCCTGATGCAATCCATCGAGTTATAAAATAACCTAACTGTGCAGCAAAGCCAATGATTGTGATGGCAATTCCGACATGTGACCATCGGTTGTACCCGTTTGTACTTTTTTTATCTCTAATTGCTCCTCCAAAAACAAAAGTTCCAACGAGATAAAGAATGAAAGCTCCAAATAGTAAATTTGAACTTAATTCAGCCATTTTTATCCCTCCTTGTTTTTCACATCAACTTGATCGATAGGTTCCGTGATTTCTGTGTCTGCCAGAACATAACGGATTTCATTTTTCAAGCCAAACCAGTTTTTATTGGTATGACCCGCAACAAGTACCTCGTTATTTTTCCGCTGTATCCAGATACGACGATGATGCCAATATGAACCTTGAATAACCCCAATCATAAAGATTGCTCCTCCTACAGCTAGTATCCATAGAGTAAAATCTCTTCTAACTGTTAATCCGGAGACGTTTTTCATTTCTATTCCTGCAAAAGCCATCTTGTATTTATTATCACCCATAGGTTCTATATTTTGTTGAATCGCAACAAAACTAATTTCCCCTTCAGGTTTATCTGGAGCATACATTTTAAATACAAATGCTGGATTATTTGGGATTTTTGTTTTAGTAGCTGGTTCACCTTTATCATTAAAAAAGAAATCAGGAAAATAACTTGCCAGCTCGATTGAGTATCCATTTCCTAAATCATACATTTCTTGTGGATCCCTTAAATTAATCGTGATGTTTCCGAATTCCTCATTGGAATCTTTGTCAATCATATTAAAGGACATTGTACTAAATTCGTTTAGTTTATAATCCACTTGGTAGAATGCATAATGGTCATGTTTTAATGGTTCATTCACACGAATTTCATGGGATTTAATTTCTTTTAATTCTGGTTCAACCCCTGGAATGATTTCGTCTGTTCGTTCGTATAACTTAACATCTGTTTGGAAGTTTTTGGCAGTCATTCCGTTCCCTGACATTTCAAGTGCCTTATCAAAGACTTCTTTTTCCTTGCCCTTCTCGTAAACTTCTAATATAAATCGTTCACTCTCTAAATAATATTTTCCATGTGTTCCTGGAACACTTGCAGTTTCTCCTTCACGTATCCAGAGTACCTCATCTACATACATTCCAGGTACAAACCGCAGCATTGCACCAATTAGAAAGATAATGAGTCCACAATGGTTTACATATGGACCCCATCTTGAGAAACGACCTTTTTCCGCTAAAATATTTCCATTTTCTTCACGGACAGAATAATGTTTCTTTCTTAATTTTTCCTTAACTGTTTCGAAATCCTTGTCGATATTTTCTACAGTGTTTTTACCATACACACGCTGTCTTTTTAAGAAGCTCTCATGACGTGTAACACCTTGTTTTTTTAATGCTTTATATAGAGGTACGACACGGTCGATACTACAAATAATTAAGGAAATACCGAGCATTGCGATAAGGATCATATACCACCAAGAACCATAAAGATTGTGGAATCCTAAAAGATAATATAATCTTCCAGTTATTCCATATTCTTGTTCGTAGAAATCAGCTGGGCTCATTGCTGGTGGGATGTATAATTCCTGAGGATAAACCGTCCCAAGTGCTGATGCAACCAAAAGCACTACGATGATCCAAATCCCAACTTTTACAGAGGAAAAGAAGTTCCAAATTTTATCAACAATTGTTTTATTATAGGTTTGAGAGCGTCTTGCACTCCCCTCATACCTCATATCAAGCAATTGCTTTTTTTCCTTATCTCCCTGTGTTTCTTCGTTTTGGACTGGTTTCCCACAAGCCTCACAAAAAATTGTACCGTGTGGATTTACATGTCCACACTCGCATTTTACATTTTCCATAAAAAATAACTCCCTATGGCTTTATTTGCTCCATATAATCACGTACCATCTTGCTTGACATCTCACCAGTAATTATCTTCACTACTTTTCCATCCTTATCGATCAACAAAGTAGTTGGCAGTGGGTCAATTCCATAGGCATTTAACAACTGGTCTCCTTTATCAATTACAACAGGAAATGTTAATTCATATTTTTCAATAAATTTATTAACACTGAATTTCGGTTCACCCACATTAATGGCGATAACCTCGACTCCCTGATCCTTGTAATCCTGATAATATGTATCAATATACGGGAATTCACGTTGACATGGCTCACACCACGTTCCCCAGAAGTTTAAAAACACGCCTTTTTCCCCTCTATACTCTGACAAATGGTGTTCCTTCCCGTTCAAGTCTGTAACGACAAAATCTGGTGCCATATCCCCGACTGCTACCTTTTCCTTACTCGTAAAGAAATTGATATACAATGTATAAACGAGCGCAGCGGCGAGAAGTAACAATATAATGGTCCGAATGACTAATCGTCGCTTTTTCTTGTTCATTGGAAATCTCCCTTTAATATAGACATATTGTGTACTTTCTTTGCCATTATAGCACTTTATAATATGATGACATTGCAAACATTTTGAAGGTTATGTGACAATTGAGAATCATTATTGTTCAACCTGTTCCCTCCAAATCAAAGATCGTTTATAAACGATTATCCTTCGTACTTGCTAAAGCCCTTAACTGTTTAACCTCATGTGGAAGCAATTCTCTGAATTCACCAGTATGTAATCCAGAAAGAGTTAAAAAGCCAAAGCGTTCTCGTTTAAGCTTCAATACTTGATGTCCAATCGCCTCGAACATTCTTTTTACCTGTCGGTTTCTTCCTTCATGAATGCTAATCTCGATAATAGACGTTTCCTTACGCTTGTCCATGGATATAAGTTTCACTCTAGCAGGAGCTGTCTTTCCATCCTCTAGTTTAACGCCTTTTTCTAATTGACGAAGCTTTTCCTTAGTTGGAATGCCTTTTATTTTTGCCACATAAACCTTCTCAATCTCATACTTCGGATGCATGAGAAGATTTGCAAACTCGCCATCATTCGTTAATAAAAGCAATCCTGTCGTATCATAATCAAGCCTTCCAACTGGATAAATACGTTCTTTAATTTCCGGAAAAAAGTCAGTTACTACCTTTCTCCCTTTATCATCATCCACACTAGAAATTACAGAACGTGGTTTATAAAATAAAAAATAAACAGGCTCTTCCCTTTCTAGTGGAATGCCGCTTACCTCGATTTTATCATTTGAGCCTACCTTAATCCCAAGCTCCTTCACAACTTTTCCATTTACCTTAACATGTCCTGCCACAATAAGCTCCTCAGCTTTTCTCCTTGAAGCAACACCTGCATGTGCAATTACTTTCTGTAGTCGTTCCATCTATGCTCACCCCTTAAACATCTTACTTGTTTCTTAGTATTTGTACAAGATAAAAACATTCTTTAGTATGTCCATTACAGTAGTTTCCTATAAAATGAAACTACGATCAGTGGGGGTTCTTCCTCATCCCCCACTCACTGATTGTTAGTTGAGGCCTACAGGATGTAGGTCACAAAGACGTTGCC
>NZ_JBALOX010000189.1:7216-10002 GCF_036965165.1 Bacillus sp. JJ1521
AAAACAAAAAAAGAAAACACGCTATTTTTGCGTGTTTTATGAACCGAATATGAAAGTAACTACTACGATACTTACAATTATCCCAAATATATCAGCTAATAGACCGACCTTTAGGGCATCACCCATTTTTTTAATTCCGACTGCTCCGAAATAAACTGTTATTACATAAAGGGTAGTGTCTGTGCTTCCTTGCATAATTGATGCAAGTCTACCAATAAAAGAATCTGGACCATATGTAGCAATAAGATCAGAAGTCATTCCTAAGGCTGCTGTACCGGACATCGTTCTTATTAATGCTAATGGCACAATTTCTGCGGGGAACCCAACGAATTCCAGTGCTGGGCGGATTAGATTGATTAAGAATTCCATCGCGCCGGATGCCCTAAATATGGAAATCGCAACTAACATTCCTATTAAAAATGGCATGATTGAGAAGGCAATTTTAATTCCTTCCTTTCCACCTTCTACAAATACCTCATATGTTGGAACTCGTTTTGCAGTTCCATATAAAAGTACAAATCCTATGATTACAGGTATTAGCCAGAGTGACAGTGTGCTAATGATATTCATTTTTCAATGACACCTCTTTTCACTCTTCGATAATAAAAATACCGGTCAATTAATACGGCACCAATTGCCGAAATGATGGTTACGATAAGAGTTGGTCCTACAATTTCAGTTGGATTAGTAGAGTCATAGGTCATCCTAATTGCAATTACTGTAGTTGGAACAAGGGTCACACTTGCGGTATTTATGGCTAGAAAAGTAACCATCGAGCGGCTTGCAGATGTTTTTCCACCATTTAAATCTCTTAGCTGCTCCATCGCTTTGATTCCCATTGGTGTTGCAGCATTTCCAAGCCCAAACATATTAGCAATCATGTTTGAAAGCATATACCCCATTGCTGGATGGTCGACTGGTACCTCTGGAAATAGGCGACTCACTAGCGGGCGAAATAATTTTGACAGTTTTTCTAATAAGCCCGCTTCTTGTGCAATTCTCATCAATCCTAACCAGAAAACAAGCACAGATATTAACCCTATACAGATGGTGACAGCCTCAGAAGCCCCCTTAAAGATTGCTTCATTTACTTCATTTATCGTTCCATTTACGATTGCAAAGATAATCCCGATAATTGTCATTGCTACCCATATGATATTTACCATCGTCATCTAACCCCTAAAATTACTAAAAACATACTTTTCAGCGTTTCCCAGAATGTTTCCTTTGGTCTGTCTACATTGCCATTATCAAAATAGATCGGCATTTCTTCGATTGTCTCATCACCGAGATTAATCGTAAGAGTACCCACAATATCAGGGACATTTTCTGGTTTACGCCACTCTTTATTATCAGGTTCAAGCAAATCAACATTGAGTTTTATCTCATTTTTCTCTTCGTCCGTTAGTGGATACATAAAATCATGATCGACAAACACTTTTCCTTTGTAAAAATTGTTCTCTGTTTGTATGTCACCTTCCTTGACAACTTTCACTAAATCATATGTTTCAAATGCACCGTTAAACATATTCATATGATCATTCCAGTCGTCAGAAGCATTAATCGTGACTGCAATTAAATCCATTCCATCCTTCGATGCCGTTGAGACTAAGGTGCGTTTTGCTCGCTTTGTATATCCTGTTTTTCCCCCAGTACTATATGGATATAGCTTCGTAAGCAGCTTATTTTTATTTCTCCAGACACGGTCCCATTTTTCAGTCGGATTTGGAGCACGATGCACCTTTGTACCAGCTATTTCCCTATATTTTTCGTTCATCATTGCATATCGGGTTAGAATTGCCATGTCATAGGCAGATGAAAAATGGTTTTCATGATCATCCAATCCATGTGGATTTGCAAATTCTGTATTTTGCATACCGATTTCTTCAGCCTTTTGATTCATCAAAAAAACAAAGCCTTCTAGACTACCGCCTACATGTTCAGCGATCGCAACTGCCCCATCATTACCTGAGCGTAACATTAATCCATACACTAAATCCTCAAGCTTTATTTGCTCATTTGGCTGTAGGTATAAGGAAGATCCTTCTGCACGCACTGCTTTATTACTCACTTTTACCATGTCGTCCAGTTTCCCTGATTCAATGGCAATAATAGCCGTCATGATTTTTGTTATACTAGCAATTCTCATTCGTTGATGGGCATTTTTTTCATACAAAATTCTACCAGACTCTTGCTCTATTAAGATTGCACCTTTTGCACTAACAGAAAGCGCACTCGCTTTTTGAGGAAGGAAGCCTATGAGAACCATAACAATGATGATAAGTGTAAGTAATCTACTGCGAAAAAATGTCATTCGATCCCCGTCCCTTTTGCCGTTTTGTAAAAGTGTATGCAAAACATGTCCAACTAATAACACAAAAAAACTGACCATCACATGGTCAGCAGGGGAATTTATAGGTTAATACTGCTTCCATTTCAGTTTTGATGCTTCATTAAATCGATGTTCCACTTCATCCCAATTAACAATATTCCACCAATTTTTAACATAGTCTGCACGAACATTTTTATATTGAAGATAATAAGCATGTTCCCAAACATCTAGAACTAGTAAAGGAATCGTATCCCATTGAGTCATAAATTGGTGACGTTCGGCTTGCAGGATTTCTAAGCGACCGGCTCTCGGTGACCAAACTAAAATGGCCCAACCTACTCCTTCAACCTTATTTGCAGCTTCACTGAAATGCCTTTTAAAAACTTCAAAGCTACCAAAATCCCTATTAATCTGGCGTAGCAATTCACGACCTGGCATACCTCCACCTTTTGGC
>NZ_JBALOX010000190.1:0-7330 GCF_036965165.1 Bacillus sp. JJ1521
GGTACACACAATACGTATCATTTCCATGATCGAATCGAATGACATCTTCCACTTCAATATCTTCTGCATCACATACTTCAACCCATTTTAGGTCCAATTTTATCCCCCCTAATTTCTAATTCCTGCTGTACCCCATACAAATATGGGCGCGCAGTGCTAGGTAATGGCATTACCACTACATGTGCTGGATCATCTTTTTGTTTTCGAAGTGCGTTAATAACTTCTTTTAGCGCTGCGAAAAGACTCGGTCTAGCAGCCGGACAATCATGTTTCATTTCCTCATGCAACTTTGGTAGCGCATGATAGGGCACCATTGGGAACATATGATGTTCAGTGTGATAATTCATATTCCAATACAAAAATCTAAAAATAGGATTCATGTAAATTGTACGGGTGTTTAAACGATGGTCTAGTACATCTTCATAAAGGCCTAAATGTTGGGTAATACCAAATGAAATAACAACAACTGCACCATAAAAAGAAGGAAGGAAGATAAACATTGCTGGAAGTATACTTCCGAAGTATATGCATGTTCCAAATACAGATAAAATGATTAACATGTAAACCCTGGCTTCCCAATAGACCTTACGATATTCCGACTCGGGAATATACTCCTTTTCCTGAGTTTCCATTCTTCCAAACGTATGAAGAATAAATCTTTTAATTTCAATCGGACCACCATATAAATGAAAGATTTCTAAAATTAGTATTTTCCAGATTGGTGGTCTTTCAGTGATAATTTCAGGATCACGACCGACAATGATTGTATCAGTATGATGTCTAGCGTGACTCCATCTCCATGGTGTTGCTGAACGTAATACCATAAACGAAGCTATTTGATACATTACTTCGTTCATCCATGGAGTTCTAAATGCAGTACCGTGCCCACACTCGTGCCACCTCGAATCTCCTGGGGTAGCATATAATATCCCGTAAGCAAGGAATGCAGGAATGGACCACCAAGTTCCCCATGAGAGGTAAGCTAAAAATCCTAAAATGATTAATCCTCCGAACCATATAAAAGTATCACGTATTGCAGGACCATTTTTTCGCTTCATTAATTCCTTCATTCGTTTACGAGGAATAGGTGTCATATACCACTCCGCTGAAACAAGTCCTTTTTCTTGTGCTCGACGACTTTCTGGTCCCGTTAAGCTATAATCGCGTCGCTGTGCTTGTGACATTTTTTAGTTCCCCCTTTTCTTTTATTAAAACAAGATAAGCACTAGTATCGCGCTTATCTTGTTTTTTATTTGAGCCCTATTAACAGCCGTTTGCTTTTAATTTTTCATCGAGAAATTTCTTTGCTCTAGGAATATCTTCTTCATCTAAGTGTTCAATAATAATTGGAATATTAGGATGTAGTTGAGAAAGTCTTTGTAAATATAGATCATAGTTTAAAATACCTAATCCAGGTGCAGGTAGTTCAACTGCACCAGCACCTCTAAATGTATGGGATTCTGTTGCGTCAATATCTGCATGTTTTTCCGATAAATCTTCCGCTGGTTTACAATCCTTAGCATGGGCGATTTTAATTTTGTCACCCAGAGTGTTAAAAATTCGATTAATTTCCTCATCAACATGATTAATATTTTTATCAGTGAAATAGTTTGTAGGATCCATTAATAAGCCAAGTCCAGGATGATTTACATCAGAGAATAACCGAGTTAGTTGATCAACCGAACCAATGACATTATTAACATAGTTTTCTACTAAAAATACAGATCCATGATCATAAGCAAATTTAGCCAGATCTTCTAATGTTTTACAAACTTCCTCGTATGCTTCATCTGTACCATTCTTATCATCCCAAACCCAGTCACTTTCTGTATTAAATGTTCCCGTTTCACTAATTACATAGGGGGATCCTAAATCCCGAGCATGTTTTAATAGTGTTTTCAATCCAAACAAGTTCTCTTCCCTCTTTATTGGATCTGGATGAATAATGTTTGTATAACCAGAAATACACACAATCGGTAAATTTGCATCTCGAAATGCATCTCGAATATGATTTGCTTTTTGTTTATTCATTGATTCAAATGAAAGATCCATGTCCTTAAAGGATAAATCTAGTTGTACGCAAGAAAAACCGTCTCTTTGAATTCTCTTAATTGATTCCTCTAATGTATAAGGATAGTAACCATTAAAAATACCTACTGACAACATCTGTCATTCCTCCTAATAATTATTTCAGTACTAATTGATTCACAAATTCATTAAATTCTACTGTACTTTCCTTTTCAATAGATGCATAGCATGCATCTATTAATGCCATTGTCCTCAGATTATCTCTTCCACCTATTTCAGGTTCAGTGTCATTCTCTAAAGCTACTAGAAGCTGTGCCATTGTACCCTGGAAGGCATCAGGGAACCAAACTTTATCCCAAGTAGGTCTGTACCATTTATTTGGAGACTTCTTTGTCGTATATTCAAGAGTGCTTGGTGTTCGTTCAGGATATGATGGCCACCCAATTGTTCCTTGTGCCATTCCTTCTAATCCTTCAACTCTCCACTTAATATACATATCCGGTTCTGTTCCTTCACCTGGCCAAGCCCACACATCATCCAAGCTAGTAGCCATTAATTCGTTTTCATATTGAAACGTATACTGTGAAATTCCATCAATATGTTTAAACGTTGTTCGTGGATCCCTTCTAGCAACAGCCGTTACCTTCACAGGGTCACCGAATAGGTAACGGAATGTGTCGACATGGTGGATACCCATATTTAAAATCTCTATTTGTTCATATTTATGAAGAAAATCCTGCCAATGAGGAATTGCACGCATCTCTATGGTTGCAAGTACTGGTGTACCTAAGTAATCATTATCTATTAAAGTTTTAAGTGCTCGAATTGATTGGTCATAACGCATATTAGAATTGACACCGAGTTTAATTCCTGCATTCTCACAAAGATCAACTATTTGTTTAGCTTCCTGCATATTCATTGCTAGTGGTTTCTGACAGAGAATTGCTTTTATATGGTTTTGTTTTACAGCATATTGTACAACCTCAAGCTGTTTATCAGGTGGTATTGCAATATCCAATACCTCAATTTGTGGATCATCAACAAGTGCTTTCCAGTTAAGATAAACATTGGGAATTCCATGAAGCTCTGCTACAGCTTTTGCATTTTCGTAAGTTCTTGAACTAATACCAATAGGATTAAATCCAGCAGCTCGATAGGCTACCAAATGGCAATCTCTCATAATAAAACCGGAACCTATGCATCCGATCCTGTAATCCTTCCTCTTCGGCATTTCAGGTTCAATATTTAAATTTAGTGAAGTCAACTATGCCATCCCCCTTTTCTTATTAAGATATCTTTATCATACCCCTCCCCTCTTACATATCCGACTTATAAAATAAACTTCATGGGTGTATTTTTTATACCAATTAAAGCGCTTTCGTTTTTATCCATAATTTTGTCTGATAAACAAGACTTTCACCTGGATTTAATCCCTGAACGCCGGATACAGCTTCGTTAAACGGTAAATTAAAAGCATCAGTAACATAGGTATAAGGCTCGATAGAATACGAAGATGCCCAATCGGGACGAAACAGTACTACAAATGGGAATTTTTTATCAATTTCAAAAAAAATAGAGTAGTCATTATTTTTTAGATCTATGCGACAAGGAAAGTTATGATCCTTAATAGTTACTAGGGAGCAGCCTAATTTAGGATAATTTGCTATATTTACGCCTTTATTAAGTTCTTTACTAAAAGACGTATTAGATGGTTCTCCCGTAACAAACGCTTCATTCGTCACTGGCCATTCATTTTCGGACGGAATAGTTAGAAGAATTTCTTCTTCCTTTTCATATGGAATATTAAAATACGGGTGGAGCCCAAATGCAAAAGGCGCTTCATCCTCACCCTTATTTGTAATCCTAGTCTTCATTAATAATTTTCCATTTAATAAAGCATAAGTAACACTAAATAATAGTTCATGAGGAAAATATGAAAGAATATCCGGATATTTTGAATAACTAAAAGTGCAAGTTACATAGGCACCCTTATCATTCGATGTACCATAATCGGATATCTCCCAAGGCCTAGAACATAGTTCACCATGTAAATGATTTGAAGGTGGTTCATTAATTGGAAGATGGTATTTCCTTCCTTTAAAAGTAAAGCTTCCATCCTTAACCCGATTAGGTGGGAAAAGAATGGGTGTACCATACTTAAAATTTGCAAATGTTTCATTTTTTAAAGTTTCTAGATTATCTGGAGCCGAAATGATTGACTTTCCAAAGCTTTTAAATTGAAATAGATTATTTCCAATTCCGGGGACAATTTCAGCTTTTGAATCACTTTCTTTATCAATCAAATGAATAACCTGAAAACCTTCTCTACTTAAATTCTCTACCGAATAACGATTCAATTTTTATACCACCTTTCATTTATTACGCCCATAGATTATTAAAAGGATTAAAAGGACTACACCATAAACAATTTGTCTTCCACCTTCGTCTATATTTAAGGTGATCAGGATACTACTTAAGGTCGTTAGTAAGATCACTCCAGCAACCGAACCGTTATAGCTTCCTAGACCCCCCGCAAGGGAAACACCACCTATTACCACCGCAATAATAGAAGGTAACATATATGTAGTACCAATATCTAAATAGGAGGTTCCCGTATAACTTATTAGTAACAATCCACTAAAAGCAGCAATTGCCCCACTTGCTCCATAAATCATCATTTGAAAGACTTTCGTATTCACACCAGACAATTCAGTTGTTAATCGATTAGTACCTAATCCGTATAAAATCATTCCCCACTTCGTTTGCTTCAAAAATATTCCCATAATAATCATAATGAAAATCCAAAGAAGAATAAGATTTGGAACACCAAATGTATTTCCTACACCAAGTGCTTTTAGTGCTGGTGAAGCCATACCTTTCGGTTGACCATTAGTATAAACAAGTGCCATACCTTGAATGACACTTGCCATTGCAAGAGTCATAACTAATGGTGGAACTTTAAAATAAGCAATCCCTCCCCCATTTATACATCCAATTAAAAATCCTGTAACAAGTACAGCAAGAACAGCTACTATAATTTGTTTGTCAAAGCCGTTAATAATTTGAGTCCCCATAACAGCACCTAATGAAGCCGTTGCTCCAACGGATAAATCAATTCCCTCATCACCAGATAACACCACTAGAGTTTGAGCTAATGCAATAAACCCTAGTAGAGCGGATATATTCAACACATTCATAATATTAGAAAAGGATGAAAAACCCGGTGATACGAGATGTCCAATAATAAACAATAAAATAACTAACAAATAAGCAATCCACACAGTTGGGGAACTAAATAATTTTGTTCCCAAAGAACTCATTTCCAATTGAAATTTTTTTTGATTGGTTTGTAAATTATTCATAGTTACCCCCTTGTAGATGTATATTCCTTCTTTTTTACTGAAGGAAGTATAGAGAACGATAGAGCGAAGATAATGATTAATCCCTTGATTAGATCTTGATAAAAGGATGAAATATTTGCAAAGAATATAATGTTGGAGATGAATCCTATGGTTAGTGCACCAATTACCGCTCCAATGAGATGACCCTTACCTCCTCGAAGGCTGATTCCACCGATTACGACAGCAGCTATCGAGTTTAATGTAAATGCCTTTCCTATATTCGCATCACCTGTCGAAGTCTGAGCGGCTACAACAAGTGCTGTTAATAAGATAAAAATTCCTGAGATGATAAATGCAATAAGCTTTACCTTTCGAATATCAATTCCATTGGCAAAGGAGGATTGCTCATCCCCACCAACTGCATAGATGTACCGATATATCTTTCGTTTCTTGATAAAACTCCAAATAACGAGACCAAGAATGATGATTAGTAATGAAGAAGGTAAAATATAAAGGATACTAGACTGATAAATTTGATAAAAGACGTAAGGAATATAACCACCCGGTTGTGGCATGATTACTAAAGCAACCCCATAACATATGGAAGATACAGCAAAGGTTGATATAATAGCAGGGAGTCTCAAGTATCCAATTGTAAATCCATTCAGAATTGATACCGCCAAAATTGCTAATGCTGCAATAAATATTCCTACCAAAAT
The DNA here is from genome assembly GCF_036965165.1 of Bacillus sp. JJ1521. Classification (NCBI taxonomy): domain Bacteria; kingdom Bacillati; phylum Bacillota; class Bacilli; order Caryophanales; family Bacillaceae; genus Bacillus; species Bacillus sp. JJ1521. The sequence goes on from NZ_JBALOX010000190.1 coordinate 6,089, forward strand.
ACTAATTAATGAATCACTCATTACGGAAGCCATGATCACAGTTGCTAACGTAATCGCAGTTCCGATAGATAAATCAATACGACCTACTAAAATTACAACAGCTTGCGCCATACTTGCTAAAACCAGTGGTGTAAAGCTTGCCAAATTAGATTTAAATACATTAAGACTAAAAAAATTTGGCTGTAAGAAAGCATTAACAAGGATAACTGCAATAAACACAGTGAATACTGACAACAACTCATATTTTCTAGCATGACTCAATAGATTCATATGAAACACCCACCTCAACTCTAATTAACTTGTTTTTTTATGCATTATTGCTAAGGAGCGACGATGATATAAATCTTTCCTCACTGAAATCGGACCTGTGTATTTCATCAACAATTTTACCTTCAAACATAATAAGTACCCTATCACAAGCATCCATAAGTTCTTTATTGTCACTTGCATACAATAAAACAGAAGCTCCCGAATTTGCTAAGCCTTTAACTGTATCGTAAAGTTCCTTTTTGGCACCTATATCAACACCCTTAGTAGGATCACTTAATAATAAAACCTTTGGTGATAATGGAATCCACTTACCTACAACAACTTTTTGCTGATTTCCTCCACTAAGGAACTGAACTAATTTATGTCCATCTTTAGGAACAATATCAACTCTATTTATTACATCATCTGCTTCAAATTTCTTTCTCTTCATTTTTAGGAAGAAGCCGGTTTTTTTTAGTGAAAGTTGAGGGAAAATCAAATTAAGGTATACACTATGCTGTAAAAACAACCCTTCTTTATGACGATCCCCTGGTACCAATACCATCCCTTCTCTTACCGCCTGTTTTGGATGCTTTAGATTAAGCTCTTTGCCGTCCACCACGATTCTCCCTGCATCCCTTCTATAAAGACCAGAAAGAGTTAGTAAAAGTTCCTCTTGACCTTGTCCCTGTAACCCACCAATACCAACTATCTCCCCTTTTTGAATGGATATGTTGATATCATTAAATACCCTTCCTAACTTAAGCTCTTTTAGTTCGAGCATATACTCCTCTGATTCTTCTTGTATGAATTCTCTGTCCGCACTCACCAGTTCCGAGTCATCCTTACCAGATATCATGGATATAATTTTTGAATCGTTTTTACCATCTGCTATAAAATCAATATTCCCAATCGTTTCACCATTCCTAAAAACTACAACATGATCGCAAATACTATTTATCTCCCATAATCGATGAGAGATAAATATAATTG
>NZ_JBALOX010000191.1:0-9851 GCF_036965165.1 Bacillus sp. JJ1521
TTCGACGCACAGGACGTGGCGTTCTTGTCGACGTGGTCACTTTCATCCTCCTTTTGAACATTTATTTAAAATTAAGCTCAAAAATAGAACGAGGTGCAAGATATGAAACAAAGTATGACGCTTATCCCTACACTACGAGAAGAACCAGCAGATGCCGAAATTAAAAGTCACAAGCTACTAATTCGAGCAGGTTTTATTAGACAAACTGCAAGTGGGGTATATAGCTACCTTCCATTAGCAAGGCGTGTTTTACAAAAAATCGAAACAATAGTCCGTGAAGAAATGGAGCGGGCTGGAGCTGCTGAACTCCTGATGCCAGCTTTAACACCTGCAGAGTTATGGCAGGAATCTGGTCGCTGGTATTCTTATGGTCCAGAACTAATGCGCCTCCATGATCGTCATGAGCGTGACTTTGTATTAGGTCCAACACATGAAGAAGTAATTACTAGTCTTGTTCGTGATGAAATCAAATCATATAAAAGATTACCGATTACGCTTTATCAAATTCAAACAAAATTCCGCGATGAAAAGAGACCTCGTTTCGGATTATTACGCGGTCGAGAATTTGTCATGAAGGATGCCTATTCATTCCATGCTGATCATGAAAGCCTCCATGAGGTATATGAAAAAATGTTTACTGCATATTCAAATGTATTTGCGCGTTGCGGACTTAATTTCCGTGCCGTTATTGCAGATTCTGGGGCAATGGGTGGTAAAGATACTCACGAATTCATGGTCTTATCAAAAGTGGGGGAGGATACAATTGCGTATTCTGACACCTCCTCATTTGCGGCAAATATTGAAATGGCACCTGTTGTCATGGAATATCCAAAAAATGAAGAACCTGCCAAAGAGCTAGAAAAAGTAGAGACTATCGAGAAAAAAACAATCGATGAAGTGGCTGCTTTCCTTGACGTTTCAAAGGAAAAATGTATTAAATCGCTTCTTTTCGAAGTAGACGAAAAATTTGTTCTTGTATTAGCTCGTGGTGACCATGAAATAAATGATATAAAAGTGAAGAATTTGCTAGAGGCTACTAATGTGGAATTAGCAAGTACTGAGGATACCGAGCGTATCATGGGCTGTACAGTTGGTTCTTTAGGTCCAATTAATGTTACTAAGGAAATCACTGTCATTGCTGACCATGCGGTTGTCTCGGTTGTTAATGGGGTTTGTGGTGCAAATGAAGAGAATTATCATTTTGTAAATGTTAACCCAGATCGTGATTTTGCAGGAATTCAATATGAAGACCTTCGTTTTATCCAAGAAGGGGACCCTTCGCCGGATGGACAAGGTAGTATTGTATTTGCTGAAGGAATCGAAGTCGGTCATATCTTTAAACTTGGTACACGATATAGTGAAGCTATGGGTGCAACATTCCTTGATGAAAATGGTAGATCACAGCCAATGATTATGGGTTGTTATGGTATCGGAGTGTCTAGAACACTATCTGCAGTTGCTGAGCAGTCGAATGATGAAAATGGGCTAATTTGGCCTGAAAATCTAGCACCATATGATCTACACTTAATTCCTGTAAACATGAAGAATGAAGAACAAAAAGCATTATCTGAATCTTTATATTTAACCTTACAGGAAAGTGGCTATGACGTTTTATTCGATGATCGTGCAGAGCGCCCAGGTGTGAAATTTGCAGATTCTGATTTAATCGGTCTGCCACTGCGAATCACTGTTGGAAAACGTGCTAGCGAAGGTATTGTCGAGATGAAGGTTCGTAAGACAGGGGAAACATTGGAAATAAATATTGAAAATCTTATCGAGACAATTAACGAATATGTAGTAAAATAAATAATAGAAAAGAAAAGGGTACCTCTTTTTTTGAGGTACTCTTAATTATTCTGTCTGAAGAGGGGGAACGAAGATGGAATTATTGCCACAGCAAAAAGAACGTTTTAAAGTATTGCTACAGCAACTGGAATTAACTGACGATGCATTGGTTACACACTTTGCAAATGCAGGCATTGAAAAACTCATGATTGATAAAGAAAAGAAAGCATGGCATTTTTTATTTTTATTTGAAAATGTGATTCCTGCTGATGTCATGAGGATTTTTTCTACACAACTACGTACAAAATTTGCCCATATTGCATCTGTAACCTTCTCTTTGCGAGTCGGGTCTCAGCAAGTGACAGAAGAAATGGTCCAAGACTATTGGCTACTGTGTTTACAAGAATTAGATGGAATCGCACCGCCTATTCTGTCATTATTGCATAATCAAATTCCAACACAACAAGGTCTTAAACTCCATATAAAAACAAGAAATGATACAGAATCCATGGCTATTAAGAAAAAATACGGTCAATTAATAGGAAATGTGTATCAATCCTATGGTTTTCCATTGTTCACGCTAGAGACTGAGGTAGAGGTTTCAAATAAGGAATACGAGCAGTTTTTAGAGAAAAAACAACAAGAAGACCAGGAAAGAGCATTGTTGGCTGTTGCTGACATGCAGAAGAAAGAGAAAGAAAAAGGCCAGGAAAACACTGTTTCCGGTCCGATTGCAATTGGTTATACAATTAAGGATGATGAAGACTTTAAAGAAATTAGTTCAATCCTTGACGAAGAACGTAGAATTGCGATTCAAGGATATATTTTCTTTGCTGAGACTAGGGAATTGCGCAGTGGAAGAACGCTTTTAACCTTTAAAATGACCGACTATACGGATTCAATTCTAGTAAAGGTATTCTCCAGAGATAAAGAGGATGTTCATCTACTACAAGCCATTAAAAAAGGTATGTGGGTTCGCTGTCGAGGAAGCATTCAGAATGATACCTTTGTTAGAGACTTAGTTATGCTTGCAAATGATATAAACGAAATAAAGCCTATGAATGAAAGAAATGACACTGCTCCCGAAGGGGAAAAACGTGTTGAACTTCATTTGCACTCACCGATGAGTCAGATGGATGCGGTAACTTCAGTCAGTCAATATGTTGGACAAGCTAAAAAATGGGGTCACACTGCTATAGCTTTAACAGACCATGCTGTAGCTCAATCATTTCCTGAAGCATACGCAGCTGCGAAGAAAAATGGGATAAAAATGATCTATGGTGTTGAAGCCAATTTAGTCGATGATGGTGTCCCGATTGCTTATAATTCACAGCATCGTAACTTAGATGATGATACTTATGTCGTTTTTGACGTTGAAACAACAGGCTTATCTGCGGTCTACAACACGATTATTGAATTGGCTGCCGTTAAAGTAAAAAATGGTGAAATCATTGATCGATTTGAATCATTTGCTAACCCGCATCACCGCTTAAGTGCGACAACCATCGATCTTACGGGAATTACAGATGATATGGTTAGAAACGCACCAGAAGTTAGTGAGGTCCTCATAAAATTCAATGACTGGACCGAGGATGCGATATTAGTTGCCCATAACGCAAGCTTTGACATGGGCTTTTTAAATGTTGGTTATAAAAAGGCTGGGCTAAATAAAGCAACAAATCCAGTAATTGATACACTTGAACTGGCAAGATTTTTATATCCAGAATTAAAAAATCATCGATTAAATACATTATGTAAAAAATTCGATATCGAATTAACCCAGCATCACCGTGCCATTTATGATGCGGAAGCAACCGGGTACTTAGCCGTTAAACTGTTAAAAGATGCAGCTGAAAAAGAGATTGAGTTCCATGATCAATTGAATGATTATATGGGACAAGGGAAAGCATACCAACGGTCGAGACCTTATCATGCGACATTACTTGCCCAAAATGATGTTGGCCTTAAAAATTTATTTAAATTAGTTTCTATTTCACATATGAATTATTTTTACCGTGTACCCCGAATCCCACGATCGCAGCTACAAAAATATCGTGAAGGTATTTTAGTCGGTTCTGCTTGTGATAAAGGGGAAGTATTTGAAGGAATGATGCAGAAGTCACCTGAGGAAGTAGAGTCAATTGCTCAATTTTATGATTACCTAGAGGTTCAGCCACCTTCAAACTATAAGCATTTATTGGAATTAGATTTGATTCAAAATGAGCGTGAACTTAGGGATATTTTAAAGAATATTGTCAGTCTTGGGGAAAAGCTGAACCTACCGGTAGTTGCTACTGGGAATGTACACTATTTAAACCCAGATGATCATATTTATCGTAAGATTTTAGTAAGGTCTCAGGGTGGGGCAAACCCATTAAATCGACATTCACTTCCAGAAGTTCATTTCCGAACAACGAATGAGATGTTAGATTGTTTCTCTTTTCTAGAAAAAGAGAAAGCAAAGGAAATTGTCGTTACAAACACACAAAAAATAGCAGATATGATTGGTGAAGTGAAGCCAATTAAAGATGATCTATATACACCTAAAATCGAAGGTGCTGAAGATGAAATCAGGAATATGAGCTATAGTATGGCGAAAAGCATCTATGGCGAGGAATTACCTGAAATCGTCGAAAAGCGTTTGGAAAAGGAATTAAAAAGTATCATTGGGCATGGATTCGCAGTAATTTACCTGATTTCCCACAAACTTGTTAAAAAATCACTCGATGATGGATATTTAGTAGGTTCTCGTGGATCGGTAGGTTCTTCGTTAGTTGCGACAATGACGGAAATTACAGAGGTAAATCCATTGCCGCCACATTATGTATGTCCGGACTGTAAGCATTCTGAGTTCTTTAATGACGGTTCGGTCGGTTCTGGATTTGACCTACCAGATAAAGAGTGCCCACAATGCGGCGCGGCATATAAGAAGGATGGTCATGATATTCCGTTCGAAACATTCTTAGGATTTAAGGGAGATAAAGTACCGGATATTGACTTAAACTTCTCTGGTGAGTACCAGCCACGTGCTCATAACTATACAAAGGTATTATTTGGTGAGGATTATGTATATCGTGCTGGAACAATTGGTACTGTAGCTGAAAAAACAGCTTATGGTTATGTAAAAGGCTATGCTAATGATCATAACTTAACAATGCGTGGTGCCGAAACTGATCGTTTAGTTGCTGGTTGTACAGGCGTAAAACGAACAACTGGACAGCATCCGGGTGGTATTATTGTTGTGCCAGACTATATGGATATTTTTGACTTCTCACCAATCCAATTTCCAGCTGATGATACAAGCTCAGAATGGAAAACCACACATTTTGATTTTCACTCCATTCATGACAATGTATTGAAACTAGATATACTTGGACACGATGATCCGACCGTAATCCGGATGCTTCAGGATTTAAGTGGAATTGATCCAAAAACGATTCCAACAGATGACCCTGAGGTAATGAAAATTTTTAGTGGGACTGAATCGCTTGGTGTAACTGAGGAGCAAATTATGTGTAAAACTGGTACCCTTGGGATTCCTGAATTCGGTACACGATTTGTACGGCAAATGCTTGAGGATACAAAGCCGACTACGTTCTCTGAACTAGTTCAGATTTCAGGTCTATCACATGGTACGGATGTTTGGTTGGGGAATGCGCAGGAGCTCATTCATAACAATATTTGTACGCTAAGTGAAGTAATTGGATGTCGTGACGATATCATGGTTTATCTTATCTATAAAGGGTTAGATCCTTCATTAGCATTTAAGATTATGGAATCAGTCCGTAAAGGTAAAGGACTAACAGATGAATTTATTGAAGAAATGAAGAAAAATAATGTCCCGGATTGGTACATTGATTCATGTTTGAAAATCAAATATATGTTCCCGAAAGCCCATGCTGCTGCATATGTATTAATGGCTGTAAGGATTGCTTACTTTAAGGTTCATTTGCCTTTACTCTACTATGCTGCATACTTTACTGTTCGCGCAGATGATTTTGATGTTGAAGCCATGGTTCGAGGTTCAAGTACAATTCGAGCTAGAATTGAAGAAATTAATGCAAAAGGACTTGATGCAGCACCTAAAGAAAAGACCCTTTTAACAGTTCTTGAGCTAGCACTTGAAATGTGTGAACGTGGATTTGCCTTTAATAAAATTGATTTATATCGCTCAAGTGCATCAGAATTTATCATTGATGGAGATGCACTTATTCCTCCGTTCAATTCAATTCCTGGACTAGGTACAAACGCTGCGATTAATATAGTGAATGCAAGAGAACAAGGTGAATTTTTGTCAAAAGAAGATTTACAAAAGCGTGGTAAAGTATCGAAAACAATCATGGAATACCTTGATAACCTTGGTTGCTTAGCAAATATGCCTGAACAAAATCAATTATCCTTGTTCTAATTTTTCGATGTCTAGCGCAAGCAGCCTAGCCCCTCACTGGTCTAGCCAATCCGTCATGATGGATAAAAGACATCTTTCTTGCCGGCTTGTCTTATGCTTGTCGGACTTGAACAGGACGTGCTGACATCGACGTTTGCCACAGGACGTGGCAGTAGTTAGTCGATGATCCCCTTTGCAAGGCGCCTGCGCTTTTAAATTTATTTGCATATAAATAGCGATTATGTTATAGTTTTTATGGAAATGCTATGTATAATTACTGGTAAAAGAGTGGGGCTTCCCACTCTTTATTCTTTGGCTGAGGCTAAAATTGTGTAACAACTTTCTTTTAAGATGGAACTTCTCTATATTTTCCAACTGCCTCCCTGCTACTATAGCAGGGTGTTTTTACACTACTTAGGAAATACTAAAGTACAAAAACATATTCCTTATCAGCTTAGGAGGAAAAACATGAGTAAAAAGGTAACACAAATAGTGGAAGAATTAGTGATACCTATATTAACCGGATTACAATTGGAACTTGTTGATGTTGAGTTTGTAAAGGAAGGGAAAGACTGGTTTCTTCGTGTCTTTATCGACTCTGAAAAAGGGGTTGATATAGAAGATTGTGGAACAGTTAGTGAAAAATTAAGTGAAAAGCTTGATGAAGTAGATCCTATTCCTTATAACTATTTTCTCGAAGTATCAAGTCCAGGTGCCGAACGCCCGTTGAAAAAGGCGAGTGACTTCGAAAAAGCAATTGGAAAACAGGTGTATGTAAAAACATACGAACCAATTGATGGTGAAAAGATATTTGAAGGGGAGCTTACATCATTTGATGGAAGCACAATCTCAATCAACATTATGGTCAAAACACGCAAAAAATCTGTTGAAATTCCGTATGAAAAAGTTGCAAATGCAAGACTTGCTGTTACTTTCCATTAACTTTATTCAATAGAAATTCCGCTTTATTGGTGGGTTCATGAATGAAATATGAGTTTAAATTCAGTAGGAGTATAAACTCCGATTGAATAAAGTTAAAGCCTTCGGCGGATGCCACGATTTTGTAAAGGTAATCTTACAATCAGTAAGATTAAAGACTAAAAACGCCACATCCTGTGGCAATGTCTTTATGACTCACTTCTTGTGGGCCGAAAACTCGGGCACCAATATGCCAGGCGCATTTGATTATTAGAGTTCAAGAGGGGGATTAGAAAACGAATGAGTAGTGAATTATTAGATGCCTTAACATTGCTCGAGAAAGAAAAAGGCATTAGCAAAGATGTAATTATTGAAGCAATAGAGGCAGCACTTATATCTGCATATAAGCGGAATTTTAATCAGGCTCAGAATGTTAGAGTCGATTTAAACCTAGCAAATGGTTCAATGCGTGTGTTTGCTAGAAAAGATGTAGTAGATGAAGTGTTTGACCCTAGACTCGAGATCTCCTTAGACGAGGCTAGAACCATTAATCCAAATTACCAAGTAGAAGACGTTGTTGAAATCGAAGTAACACCAAAAGACTTTGGTAGAATTGCTGCACAAACAGCAAAGCAAGTTGTAACTCAACGTGTACGTGAGGCAGAAAGAGGAGTTATCTATTCGGAGTTTATTGATCGTGAAGAAGATATCATGACGGGAATCGTTCAGCGTCTAGACTCTAAATTTATCTATGTAAGCTTAGGGAAAATTGAAGCTTTGCTTCCGGTAAACGAACAAATGCCAAATGAGCAATATAAACCACATGACAGAATTAAAGTTTACATAACAAAGGTTGAAAGAACAACAAAAGGACCACAAATCTTTGTTTCTAGAACACATCCTGGGTTATTAAAACGACTTTTTGAAATCGAAGTTCCGGAAATCTATGATGGAACAGTCGAAATTAAGTCAGTTGCGAGAGAAGCTGGTGATCGTTCTAAAATCTCTGTTCACTCTGATAATCATGAGGTTGACCCAGTGGGATCTTGTGTTGGTCCTAAGGGACAGCGTGTTCAAGCAATTGTTAACGAACTAAAGGGTGAAAAAATTGATATTGTCAAATGGTCTGATGATCCAGTTGTTTTCGTAGCAAATGCTTTAAGTCCATCTAAAGTACTTGATGTAATTGTTAATGAAGAAGAAAAAGCAACTACAGTAGTCGTTCCTGACTATCAATTATCATTAGCAATTGGAAAACGCGGGCAAAATGCACGTTTGGCAGCAAAATTAACAGGGTGGAAAATTGATATTAAGAGTCAATCAGAAGCAGAACAAGCGGGAATTTACCCTAGAGAAAGCTTTGGTTTATTTGACGAAAACGATGAAGAAGAACCAGAGGACGAAGCATTCGATTTGCAAACTGAAGAAATCGAGTGAGGTGAAGGAAATTGGTAGGAAATAAAAAAATACCATTACGAAAATGCATAGCTAGTGGTGAAATGAAGCCAAAAAAGGAACTTGTAAGAATTGTACGATCCAAAGAAGGCGAAGTTTCAATTGACCTCACTGGAAAAAAGTCTGGTCGTGGTGCATACCTCAGTAAGGACAAAGAATGTATTTTACTTGCTAAGAAAAGGAACATTCTTTCAAGCCAACTGAAAGCTACGATTGATGATTCAATCTATGAAGAATTACTTCAATTGGTAGAAAAGGAGTAGGCTTTATAGATGGAAAATAAGGAATGGACGTCATTATTGGGTCTTGCCAATCGAGCGAGGAAAGTCATTTCAGGTGAAGAACTTGTTGTGAAGGAAATTCGCAATGGAAATGCAAAGCTAGTTCTCTTATCTGAAGATGCGTCAGCAAACACTACAAAAAAAATTACGGATAAAAGCGCATATTATCAAGTTCAACTTCGTACTGTATGCGACAGATATACATTGGGTCATTCAATTGGAAAGGATGCCAGAGTGGTTGTCGCAATAACAGAAAGTGGGTTTGCTAAAAAGATTAGTCACTTGCTCGATTAACATATTTGGGGGTGAACATATGAGTAGAATGCGTGTATACGAATATGCAAAAAAACAAAATATCTCAAGCAAAGAAGTTATTACTAAGCTTAAAGAGATGGACATTGAGGTTAAAAATCATATGGCAACAATTGAGGGAGATATTTTGAAGAAGCTAGATCAAACATTGGGAAAGAACTCAGAACAGGTTAAGCCTGCAACGGAACAAAACAAAAATAGTAAACCAAAACCCACTACTAATGACAATAAAGAAGTGGTTGCCAAACAAGAAACAAAGAAGAATCCTGTACAACCTAAAAATCGTGACGGTAAAAAAACCGAAAATGTAGGACAAAAAAAGGGATTCCAGTCTAATAATAATAGAAATAATAAAAATAATAAAAACAAACAAAGAGGCAATAATCGTCAACATCCAAATCAACATCAACCTGTTCAACCAAAGCCTGAAAAGAAATTGCCTGAAAAAATTACGTTTATCGGTTCATTAACGGTTGGAGAATTAGCTGGAAAACTTGGCAAAGAGCCTTCAGAAATAATTAAGAAGCTTTTCATGTTGGGTGTTATGGCTACAATTAACCAAGAACTTGATAAGGATTCAATTGAATTGATTGCTTCAGAATATGGTGTAGCGGTAGAAGAAGAAATTGTCTTTGAAGTTACAGAATTTGAACAGTATGTAGAAGAAGATAAAGAAGAGGATCTTATTGAAAGGCCTTCAATCGTAACAATCA
>NZ_JBALOX010000191.1:9938-10154 GCF_036965165.1 Bacillus sp. JJ1521
GAGAAGCTGGTGGTATTACACAGCATATTGGTGCATATCAAGTTGTTGTTAATGATAAGAAAATTACCTTCTTAGATACTCCAGGACATGCTGCGTTTACGACTATGCGTGCTAGAGGGGCTAAGGTTACAGATATCACAGTATTAGTTGTTGCAGCAGATGATGGTGTAATGCCACAAACTGTTGAAGCAATTAACCATGCGAAGGCTGCTGAGG
>NZ_JBALOX010000191.1:10191-17116 GCF_036965165.1 Bacillus sp. JJ1521
TGTTATGCAGGAATTAACAGAGCATGGGCTAGTTCCTGAGGCTTGGGGTGGCGACACTATCTTCGTTCCTATTTCAGCATTAACAGGAGAAGGTATTGACAGCCTACTTGAGATGATTCTTCTTGTAGGCGAAGTTGAAGAATATAAAGCAAATCCAAAAAGAAGAGCGACAGGTACCGTGATTGAAGCCAAGCTTGATAAAGGCAGAGGCTCAGTTGCGACTTTACTAGTTCAAAATGGTACCTTGCGTATTGGTGATCCAATTGTTGTCGGAAATACATTCGGACGTGTCCGTGCAATGGTTAATGATTTAGGTCGCCGCGTTAAGGAAGCAGCACCTTCAACCCCAGTTGAAATTACTGGGTTAAACGATGTACCACATGCTGGCGACCAGTTTGTTGTATTTGAAGATGAAAAGAAAGCACGTCAGGTTGGGGAAGCTAGAGCACAAAAGCAACTAGTTGAACAACGTGGCGATAAAGTAAAAGTTAGTCTTGAAGATTTATTTGAACATATTAAGCAAGGTCAAATGAAAGAAATCAATTTAATCGTAAAAGCTGACGTTCAAGGGTCCGTAGAGGCTTTAGCAGCATCTCTTCAAAAAATAGATGTAGAAGGTGTTAAAGTTAAGATTATTCATACTGGTGTCGGTGCAATTAATGAATCAGATATTACTCTCGCATCAGCATCAAATGCGATTGTAATTGGTTTTAATGTTAGACCTGATGTGAATGCCAAGCGCACTGCAGAAGCAGAGGAAGTCGATATCCGTCTTCACCGTATTATCTATAAAGCAATAGAAGAAATCGAATCTGCAATGAAGGGTATGCTGGACCCAGAATATGAAGAGAAAGTAATCGGGCAAGCAGAAGTACGTACAACATTTAAAGTATCTAAGATTGGTACAATTGCCGGTTCATACGTAACAGACGGTAAAATCACTCGTGACAGTGGTGTACGCCTCATTCGAAATGGTATTGTTATTTTTGAAGGTGAAATTGATACATTGAAACGCTTCAAGGATGATGTTAAGGAAGTAGCACAAAACTACGAATGTGGTATAACAATTGCGAAATATAACGATATTAAAGAAGGAGACATCATTGAAGCATTCGTGATGGAAGAAGTTGATCGTCATTGATTGGCCTTGTGGAGTGCGAATGTATCATCTATGATGCAAATTCTTTAAAAGCAAAACGTGCCGTCTTACAAAGTGTCATGACTCGACTCAAACAAAAGTTTAATGTTTCAGTTGCAGAAGTAGACTTTCAAGATACATGGCAGCGTACCAAACTTGCGATTGTTACTGTTTCATCAAGTCGAAAGCATTCTGAACTCGAATTAAACAATGCCCTAAAGTTTATTGATTCGTTCCCAGAATTAGATCGAACAATAACCGACTTTGAGTGGTTATAAGAGGTGATATCTAGATGAGTTTACGACCTAATCGTGTTGGTGAACAAATGAAAAAGGAATTAAGTGACATTATTGGACGGAAGATCAAGGATCCTCGGATTGGATTTGTTACTGTAACCGACGTTCAAGTTACTGGAGACCTTCAGCAAGCTAAAGTATTTATTTCGGTTTTAGGTGATGAAGAGCAAAGACAGAATACGTTAAAAGGTCTTGCGAAAGCGAAGGGCTTTATCCGATCAGAAATCGGTCAGCGTATTCGATTACGGAAAACACCTGAGATTTTATTTGAATTTGACGAATCAATTGATTATGGTAATCGAATTGAAACGATCCTTCATGAAATAAATAAGCAATCAAATCAAGAATCAAACCAGGAGTAAGGGAGTGGATAGACTTTTTTTATAAAGTCTATCCCTTTTTTTCAGTTGTTTTATGGTAGGAATGAACGACAGCTTAATTTCAAAATAAGGGAGTGGCTCTTAAGTGAATGGAATATTACTTCTCAATAAACCAAAAGGGATGACCTCCCATGATTGTGTCTTTAAGGTTCGAAAATTAGTAAAAATGAAAAAGGTAGGCCATACTGGGACGCTAGACCCTGATGTTTCAGGTGTATTGCCAATTTGTCTAGGACGAGCAACAAAGATCGTTGAATATGTAACGGCTGCAAATAAAACCTATGAAGGAGAAGCGACAATAGGTTTTTCTACGAATACAGAAGATGCATCCGGTGAAAAAATTGAAGAAAAAAGAGTAGACCGACAAATTACGAAAGCTGAAGTCTTAGACGTTTTTCATTCATTAACGGGTGAAATCATTCAAACACCACCTATGTATTCTGCGGTTAAAGTTAATGGAAAGCGCCTCTATGAGTATGCTAGACAAGGAATGGTAATTGAAAGACCATCTCGCAAAATAACCATTCATAAATTAGAGCTACTAAGTGATATTGTACAAAACGATGGAACCGCCTCATTTCGTTTCCGTGTAACTTGCAGTAAGGGCACGTATGTACGAACTTTAGCTGTACAGATTGGTGAAAAACTTGGGTATCCATCACATATGTCTGATTTAAAAAGGACGTCCTCAGGTGACTTTACCCTCGATCAGTGCCTGACACTAGAAGAATTAGAGCACCATGTCCAAACTGGAACAGTGCAGGAACATCTTCTAACAATTGAAGATGCTCTCTTCCATTTGCGCAAAATTTTAATTAATGATAAAGTAGCAGAGAAAGTAAAAAATGGGTCTGTTTTTCCGGTTCCACAAGAGTTAAACGAGTTTCCGACCGGAGAACCTATTGCTGTCCTACATAATGGAGAAATCCTAGCAATATATCAACGACATCCAGAAAAACCACAATTGATAAAACCTATTAAAGTATTAGTTAATAACCAAGAATTACAATAGGGTATTCAGTATAGAAAAGGTGAAATAGAAGTGAAAACGATTCATATCACACATCCACATTCATTTAATCAAACAGATTTACCACCAACTGTCTTGGCCTTAGGGTATTTTGATGGTATTCATTTAGGTCATCAAAAGGTTGTAGAAGCAGCGAAGAAGGAAGCAGAGAAACAAGGAATAGCATGCTCTGTCATGACATTCGATCCCCATCCATCAGTTGTCCTTAAAAAAAATGTTACACATGTTGAATATATTACACCTTTAAAACATAAAGAAAAGTTATTTGAAGAAATGGATATAGACTATTTATATATTGTGAATTTCTCTTCTGAATTTGCAAGTTTATCACCACAACAATTTGTGGATGAATATATTTTTGGTCTGAATGTCAAGCATGTTGTTGCAGGGTTTGATTTTACATTTGGACGATTTGGAAAAGGAACGATGGAGACTCTACCTGAATTTGCAAATGGAAGATTCACTCAAACGACTGTTGAGAAATTGACCTTCAAAAATGAGAAGGTGAGTTCAACGGTAATCCGTGATTTGATTCACAAAGGGGAAGTGAATCAACTTCCGCCTGTTTTAGGTAGATTCTATTCAGTTAAAGGGACCGTGGTTGATGGTGATAAACGAGGAAGAACCATCGGCTTTCCGACAGCCAACGTAAAAACGAGTGGGGATTATATTATTCCGAAAATGGGAGTTTATGCAGTTCGTTTAAAAGTCGGTTCAAACTGGCATAATGGGGTTTGTAACCTCGGTGTTAAACCAACTTTTAAAGAAAACGAGACTGTACCATCGATTGAGGTTCATCTGTTTGATTTTAATGAAGACATCTATAATGAAGAAGTAATTGTTGAATGGCATAAAAGAATTCGATCCGAAAGAAAGTTTCCGTCCATTGATGAATTAATCAAACAAATTGGACAAGATAAGGAAAATGCAAAGCAATACTTTGAGAAAATAGACGAACATACTTGCTTTTTATCATAAAAAGTTGTATTCTAGTTAAGTATGAAAAAGAACCATTGCGTGGCAGTTCGAATCACCAACGTCTGCTAGGTAATCGGGGATACTATTATAGGAGGTGAATAGGATGGCTATCACACAAGAGCGTAAGAACGAAATTATCAGCGAGTACAAAACTCATGAGAATGACACTGGTTCACCAGAGGTTCAAATCGCTGTCCTAACTGAACAAATCAATAAGTTAAATGATCATTTACGTACACACAAGAAAGATCATCATTCACGTCGTGGTCTATTAAAGATGGTTGGTAAACGTCGTAATTTATTAACATATCTTCGTAATAAAGACGTAACTCGTTACCGTGAATTAATCAACAAGCTTGGACTACGTCGATAATCTACGAAAAAGCGGGAGCATTCCCGCTTTTTTATTAGGTTAAAAATGGAGGGATTTTTTTCCTTCTTTTATATCAAATTTGAACAAATTCACTTTACATATTGAACGAGTATTGATATGTTCGAATAAATTAGTTCATACTATCAATACATAATATACATTTGAATGTGATTTAGAGAGGGGTACTATTATATGGAACAAGGAAAGCAAGTTTTTTCCATGGACTGGGCAGGTCGCCAGTTGACCGTAGAAATTGGTCAATTAGCGAAACAAGCTAACGGAGCTGCATTAGTTCGTTATGGAGAAACGGCTGTCTTAAGTACAGCAACCGCATCAAAACAGCCAAAACCATTAGATTTCTTTCCGCTTACTGTAAACTATGAAGAGCGATTATATGCAGTTGGGAAAATCCCTGGAGGATTTATTAAACGTGAAGGTAGACCAAGTGAAAAAGCAATTCTAGCAAGTCGTTTAATAGATCGTCCAATTCGACCTTTATTTGCTGATGGATTCAGAAATGAAGTACAAGTAGTCAGCATAGTAATGAGTGTGGATCAGGACTGTTCATCTGAAATGGCTGCAATGTTCGGTTCATCTTTGGCGCTATCTGTTTCAGATATCCCATTTGAGGGGCCAATCGCAGGTGTTACTGTTGGTCGAGTAGACGATCAATTTATCATTAACCCTTCAGTAAAAGACCAAGAAAAAAGCGATATTCATTTAGTTGTTGCTGGAACAAAAGATGCAATCAACATGGTTGAAGCAGGTGCCGATGAGGTCCCTGAAGAAGTAATGCTTGAAGCAATTATGTTCGGACATGAGGAAATCAAACGTTTAATTGCGTTTCAAGAAAAAATTGTTGCAGAAATCGGTAAAGAAAAAACAGACGTTGTTCTATATGAGCTTGATCAAGAGCTTGAAGCACAAATTCGAGCAAAAGCAGAAAAAGATATAAACAAAGCTGTACAGGTTACTGAAAAGCATGCAAGAGAAGATGCAATTAATGAAGTAAAAGCAGCAATTGTTGCAGAATACGAAGAACAGGAAGCCGAAGAAGCTACTATTAAGCAAGTTAAGGAAATATTAAATAAACTTGTAAAAGAAGAGGTTCGACGCTTAATCACGGTTGAAAAGATCCGTCCGGACGGAAGACAAATTGATGAAATTCGTCCACTTTCATCCGAAGTTGGATTATTATCTCGTACCCATGGTTCAGGATTATTTACACGTGGACAAACCCAAGCATTAAGTATTTGTACACTTGGTGCATTAGGAGACGTGCAAATTCTTGACGGATTAGGAATTGAAGAGACAAAACGATTTATGCACCACTATAATTTCCCTCAATTCAGTGTTGGTGAAACAGGTCCAATGAGAGGGCCAGGTCGTCGTGAAATTGGACATGGTGCATTAGGTGAGCGTGCATTAGAACCTGTTGTGCCATCTGAAAAGGATTTCCCTTATACAATCCGTCTTGTTTCTGAAGTTTTAGAATCAAATGGTTCTACTTCGCAAGCAAGTATTTGTGCAAGTACGCTTGCAATGATGGATGCGGGTGTTCCAATTAAAGCTCCTGTAGCGGGTATTGCGATGGGACTTATTAAATCAGGAGAGCACTATTCTGTATTAACGGATATTCAAGGAATGGAAGATCATTTAGGAGACATGGACTTTAAGGTTGCAGGAACTTCAAAAGGTGTTACGGCCCTTCAAATGGATATAAAAATCGAAGGTCTTTCCCGTGAGATTCTTGAAGAAGCTTTACAACAAGCGAAAAAAGGTCGCATGCAGATCCTTGATTCTATGTTAGCAACATTAACAACACCAAGATCAGAGCTTTCTAAATATGCTCCGAAGATTTTAACAATGGCAATTAATCCGGATAAAATTCGTGATGTTATTGGGCCAAGTGGGAAACAAATCAATAAGATTATTGATGAAACTGGCGTAAAAATTGACATTGAACAAGACGGTACAGTGTTTATTTCTTCTATTGATGAAGCAATGAATCAAAAAGCTAAAAAAATCATCGAAGATATTGTTCGTGAAGTAGAAGTTGGCCAGATGTACCTTGGTAAAGTAAAACGTATTGAAAAATTCGGCGCATTCGTTGAAATTTTCAGTGGCAAAGACGGACTTGTTCATATTTCTGAACTGGCTGAAGAGCGAGTTGGGAAAGTAGAGGATGTTGTAGCTATCGGCGATGAAATCCTTGTAAAAGTCACAGAGATTGATAAGCAAGGTCGTGTAAACCTATCTAGGAAAGCCGTTTTACGTGAACAAAAGGAAAAAGAAGAACAACAACAAAAGTAATCGTTTCTAAAGCCTGGTAAACCGGGCTTTTTGGTTTTATAAAGCAAATGTTTCGACGTAGTTTTGGTTGTCTAGTTCCAGGCGCCATCGGCTCTATTGTCTAGCCAATCGCTTCTGAAGGTAAAGTGCACCTTCTGTCAGCGCTTTTCTTATGCTTGTCGCCGATGAGCGGGAGCCTTGCACTTTTCGTTTTTTCAGTTCTACCTTGTCCCTCCTTTACATATTTTCTAGTAAAGAGGGGGATAACTATGAAAAAACAGTACTTACATTTTTTTGTTTTTATATGTATTTTATTAATTTCTATTGGTTCACTACATAATCCGTTTACAAATGATTACGTTAAGGGATTAAAAGAAACGAATGAGGAAATCCCAGTTAGTACTAAAGGTGATCAGCTGTTAAATGAAATTGAAAAAA
>NZ_JBALOX010000192.1:0-7428 GCF_036965165.1 Bacillus sp. JJ1521
AAATTAAAAGAAATAACCTTGTTTAGTAATGAACTAGGTTATTTCTTCATTTTTCCATTTAATAAATCTTTAATTTTCTGTTTTAAACAGCGTATGCAATATTAATGTCACTGCACCCAACACCATACCTGTTTTCCCCAATTTCGAGCAAACGACGGAAATATGCTCATGGGAACTTTTAAAATTATATTTCTCTATCATTTCTTTAAGCGGTGTTACAATAAAATCTCCTTGTTCAAAGATATACCCTTCTAAAATCAGTTTAGACGGCTTTAGAATATTCACCATATTCGCTGCTGCTAATCCTAGCGAACGTCCAGTTTCTTCTAATATCCCGATAGCAAATGGGTCTCCTTCTTTAGCAGCTTCAAATACCATATCTAATGAGAGTTCACTCTTACCAACCTTTATCCAATCATAAATGATACTTTCTTGATGGTGGTCCAATTCCCTTTTTACTTTTTCAAAAATAGCAATTTCAGATGCATACGCCTCCAAACAGCCATTATTACCGCACTCGCATTTCGGACCATTCACCTCAATGATTGTATGTCCGATTTCTCCACCTGTATTAAAAGGACTTCTATAGATTTCATTTTTGATAAAGATACCAGAACCAATCCCAAGCCCCACACTGAGACAGACAAAATCGGAAACACCCTGCCCTTGTCCAAACCAGCTTTCAGCAATAGCCAATGCCCGAACATCATTTTCAATGATAACAGGAAGATCGAATTTTTTTTCTAAGATTTCTTTTATTGGTATATTCTCAAGATGTAAATGCGGGGAAAAGATAGCAATCCCTTGATCTGGGTCCACTAACCCATGCATGGCTACCCCGATTCCAAGTATCGACTCACTTTTAACCTTAGAATGATGGAGTACATTACAAATACTATCAAAGATGATGTCCATAAACTCATCCTCTGAAGGAAGGTGGAAGATTCTCTTACTGTAATCTGATACAATCTTTCCATCCATTGTACTCATTATGACCCGTATAACCTCAGCAGCGGCGTAGACACCAATGATATAATAGGCAGAGTAGTTCATACGTAGCAGGAACGGCTTTCTCCCGCCAGCCACTGTCGAGTTTGTCGCTTCTTCCTCCGTAACAAGATTCTTTTCCAATAACTCACTAACAATAGTGCTGACAGTTGGTTTCGTCAGCTTTGTCAGTTTCGCAATATCCGCTCTTGAAATCGGTTCTTTTAAACGAATCATATTTAAAACCGTTGATTGGTTAAACTGCTTCATTCTTTCAAAACTTCCGGGTTTAGTATCGAAACTCATTTTTTCTCACCTTTTTTACGGATAACTGTGTATTGGTACGCACTTAAAATATAAATCCTTTCTAAAAAGAGCGCTCCTTACGAAAATGGCAATTAGCTTTGAAACGACTTTTTAGAAAGGATTATTGTTTAGCTTTCTTCAATAATAAAGTTTTATAATTTTACAATATTGGAATGCCACATATCGTTGATTTTTTTAATTTTTGACAACTCACATTTTGGTTCTCGATTATAGGATAATAAACCATTAATCTCTTGCTCTACATCGGTTAATTGTGTATAGCAATAACCATGCAGCGCTTTAGAAGCATAGACTGCTTCCATGACTCTTTGGTAATCGGCAACAAACTCCTGTTCATCTTTTACGGATGTATAGCCCCAACCATTATCCTCTCCGACTTTGAAACCAATTCCACCAAATTCAGTCAACAGAATGGGTTCGCCTTGATGTTCAAATCCATCCGCATAGATTCTCCGATTGGCCGGTTTGGAATCTAGAAGACTTTCTTTGCTGGATAAGGCTTCCTTGAAAGCCTCATATTTTGCAGCCTCGTCTCCTGCACCATGAGTATAATTATGAATCGCACAAATATCCGTTACTGTCTGCTCCCAACCATCATTAGAGATTACCAGACGTGTTGCATCAAGAGAATGGATTAGATGATATAAGGCTAATGAGTGGTGTTGCTGCTGTTTGTTTGCTTTAATGAATGGAACTCCCCAGCTTTCGTTCACGGGAACCCAAGCGACGATGGACGGATGGTTATAATCACGTTCTACAATTTCAATCCATTCCTTTGTCAATCGAGCTGCTGCATCCTCACTGTAGGACGGTGATGCAGCACATTCTCCCCAAACAAGGAACCCTAATTGGTCTGCCCAATATAGGAAACGTGGATCCTCCACTTTTTGATGCTTTCTACATCCATTAAAGCCCATTTCCAACGCTAGTTCAATATCTTTTTTCAGGTCCTCATCAGTAGGTGCGGTCAGTAATCCATCCGGCCAATACCCTTGGTCAAGGACTAATTTTTGATAGTAAGGCTTGTTATTTAAATAAACCATTCCATTCTCGATATGAATCTTTCTCATGCCGAAATAGGATTCAATCTCGTCAAGAACCGTTTCACGGTCATCCTTTAGAGAGATCTTGATGTCAAACAGATTCGGATTTTCAGGTGTCCAGTTCCAGCCATCATGATGGAAGGCAGTTCTAAATACTTTTCGATTGTATAAATTGATTGCTCGTTTATGATAACCTTCGAAAACTTCAATCGTATCGCGGGTCACCACTTCACCCTTAAAGTTCACTTCAATATCAACTTTTTTATTTAAAAAGTCACCAGCAACCTCAAACTCGACAATTACATCCCCACGGTCAATATCCGGAGTCATTCTTAGCTTCGATATGCTTGTATCACTAACTGGCTCCAACCAGACAGTCTGCCAGATTCCAGTTGTACGGGTATACCAGATAGAGTCTGATTTTTCAATCCAGAATTGCTTTCCTCTCGGAATCGTTTCATCTGTAGAAGGGTCTTCTACTCTTACAACCAGATTCTCATTTTTCCAAGTTAAATAATCAGTGATATCAAAGGAGAAAGAAGTATTACCACCTTCATGAAAACCAACATACTGACCATTTACATAGATCCATGCACGGTAATCCACTGCTCCAAAGTGCAATATGACCCTCTGGTTTTTC
The DNA here is from genome assembly GCF_036965165.1 of Bacillus sp. JJ1521. Taxonomy (NCBI): domain Bacteria; kingdom Bacillati; phylum Bacillota; class Bacilli; order Caryophanales; family Bacillaceae; genus Bacillus; species Bacillus sp. JJ1521. The sequence goes on from NZ_JBALOX010000192.1 coordinate 2,998, forward strand.
CAGTTTTCAGAAACTTTAAAATCACGACGGTACCAAACTTGATCATGGAAAGTTGGATCATTAATCCCACTCAACTTAGTTTGATATGCAAACGGCACTGTAATTTTTCGATTAAACGATTGTTCCTGTTGAAACCATTTTTCTTGTACACCTATATTTTTATCATCAAAGGCGAAATCCCATTCGCCATTTAAATTCAGCCAATCTTTTCTTACTAGTTGTGGTCTTGGATATTCATTGCGAGGTACTAACATAATGTGTACTCCTTCCTAGTTGTTTTAATTTCTTGTTTATTGAAACTTCTATTTAATTCCGGTTTGATTTACACCTTTAATAAAGGAACGCTGGCCAATAATAAACAATAGAACAGCTGGAATGGTCGCAATTGATGTTAGTGCCATCAATCTTCCTGGTGAAGATACAAAGCTTCCTTGCTGCATGACTGCAATACCAGTGGTAATTGTTCTCATGTCCGGTGAATTCGTTGTAACGAGTGGCCATAAGAAGTCATTATAGATACTCATAAATGTAAAGATGGCTAATGTCCAAATAACAGGACGTGCGGATGGTAGAACCACTCTAACGAATACCTGCCATTTATTTGCCCCGTCAAGAAATGCTGCTTCTTCTAACTCTTTAGGAAACCCGCGGAAATATTGATACAGCAAGAAGACACCAAAGGCATTCGCTGAATAAGGAAGAATTAATACGGCATACGTGTCCAAAAGACCTAGTGCACTAAATTCCATATATAATGGTAAAAAGGTAATAACCCACGGGATTGTCAATGATCCAATAAAGATACTGATCAGCAGTTTCTTAAACGGTACATCAAGTCGGGCAAGTCCATACGCTGCTAATGTATCGACGATAAGTACAATAATCGTTCCGGTAATCCCAACAAAAAGCGAATTCCCCATCCATTTCAATACCGGAGTATCGGTATTACCTGCTAACGTGTACTGATAATTTTCAAGTGTAAATACTTCTGGAAGCCACTTGATACCTGCGGTGAACGCTTCCTGATCCGTTTTAAAGGAAGTAGCCAGCATCCATAAAATCGGTAGGATAAAAACAATGCCTAAAATAATTGCAACGACTACCATGAACGTTTTAAACACTTTACTTTGCATGCTGATCTACTCCTTTCTATTGGTTACTCGGAATTGTAAGACCGAGATAATAATCATAATTAATGCCATTAATATAGACATTGCTGCAGCATTTCCCAATTGTCGCTGTTTGAAAGCCTCATCGACAATGTTCATGAGTAATACCTTTGTTTCTGTACCTGGACCTCCACGTGTCATTAAGTACGGCTGCCCATAGATATTAAAGGAAGCAATGGTTGATGTAATTGTGACAAATAGCATCGTTGGTTTAATACTTGGTAATGTGATATGAATAAAGCGATGCCAGCGGTTTGCCCCATCAAGTGAACTCGCTTCATATAGTTCCTCTGATACATCATTTAAAGCATTAATAAAAATAACCATATTAAATCCAATCGTCCACCAAAGTGTAGCAATGACCAGCGACACCCAAGCCCAGGGGATATCTGTTAGCCATGGAATAACCGGCATGCCCCATTTTAGTAAATATTGATTAATTAACCCGCTATTCGTATCAAGAATCCATAACCAAATAATCGCCACAACTGAAACAGAAACAGCATAAGGCACAAAGTAAATCGTACGGAAAAACCCTCTAATTTTTCCTGGGAGTATGTTAACTAATAATGCAAGTCCCAGACCTACGGCAATCAATAAAGGAACGCTAAAGACAACAAATTGGAATGTATTTTTCAAACCCTCAAAAAATAAACCATTTAAGTAGGAATCGCTATTAAAAATATTTAAGTAATTTTTAAATCCAACAAATTCATGTATTGGATCTAACAAATCCCAGTTATGAAGACTCATCCATGCACCATAACCAATTGGGAATAACAGAAAAACCACAAATAATAACAAGTAAGGAAGGACAAACAGACTTGATGTAAATTGTGATTTCCGGCTTGATTTACCCATATTTCTTCCTCCTCTCACTCTAACCCTTTTCCTTTTTAATAAAAGGGAGACGAACAGATGAAAACAAAATCCACCTGCCCGCCTCCTCTACAATTACTTATTTAACAATTGCTCGGCCTTTTTATTTGCATCTTCTAATGCTTGTTTCGGATCCTTCTGACCAAGTAGAGCAAGGTTCACTTCTGCCCATAAAGGATCAGATAATTGACCCCAGTTTGCAATCACAGGCGCAAATTTAGAATATTCGAATTCCGATGCCACAATTGGCTGTTGCTGCATTTGTTTAAATTCTTCACTTTGTTCATAAATCGCTTTTGAAGCAGGTGCTTGTCCTGACTTTGCCCACTCCATTGTGTTTTCAGCAACAAACTTCAAGAAATCAGAAATACCTTCTAATTTTGCTTCATCTTTTACCGATGCTGGAATGACAAAGTTATGTCCGTTTGCATAAACAGCTTGTTGTTTCGTTCCAAGCTGTGGAACTTCTGCAACACCATAGTTGATTCCTGCTTTATCCCACTGCTCCATCATCCAAGGACCATTTAGATGCATAGCATTTTTGCCTTGCAAGAATAAAGTCACTTCGCCATCTTGTTGAACATTTTCAGGTGAGACCTTTTCCTTCTTAATTAAATCACGGTAGAAAGTTAAAGCTTCAACTGCTTCCGGGCTGTTGTAGTTTGGCTTGCCATCCTTCATTAACTCCCCACCATTTTGGAAGAGAATAGTTGGGAAAATGAATTGGTTTGGCCAAAGTGTCGGTACAACAAATCCGTATTGATTCTTAGAAGAATCTGTCAGCTTTTTTGCAGCAGCAACGAACTCTTCACGATTTGTTGGCGGATTCTCAGGATCTAATCCGGCTGCCTCAAATAAATCTTTGTTATAGTACATTATTAAAGGGTGAATATCCAACGGAATGGAATACTGCTTTCCTTCTATATTTCCTGCGTTCCATGCAGTTTCGGAATAATCTTCTGCTTTTAAGCCCGTATTTTCAATTGTTCCATCTAATTCTTTTAATAAATTCTTATCAGCATAATTTTTCATCTGATCAGTATGAACGATTAAAACATCCGGTGCACTCTTTTGACCAGATAATGCAAGGTCAACTGTTTTATAATAGTCCGATTGTGGAACAATTTGGAAATCCACTTCATATTTGTCCTGTGAGCTATTGTAATTTTCGACAATCGACTTCATTCTCGGACCATCTGCACCGGAGAATGGAGCCCAATACGTAATTTTATTACCACTTGCTCCTCCGCTATTATCCTTTGTTTCTTCTTTTGCCCCTCCGCTACAACCTGCTAAGGTTCCAAGCGTAAGCGCTGCAGTCATTGCAATACCTAGCCATTTCTTTTTCAATATTTTCTCCCCCTCAGTCATACTTGATATTGATATTAAATTGCCAAACAGGAAATGTTTCATTAGTACTTCATGTTGGTTAGTTAAATTAATTTACCAACTGAAATAATCATATAATTGAAAGCGCTTTTTGTCAATTTATTTATTAAGTAAAATTGGATTCTTAAGTACAACGTTTTTTACTTCTTTTTATAGTTGACCCACAAATATTTACAGTTACACTGGTCTAAGATCGAAATAATCGGATAGAATGGAATTTGTACATATTACTAATTTCAAAGGAGAGAAAGTAATGGCGGTTGATGTTTACCTTGTTTTTGATGGCAATTGCCGAGAAGCGGTAGAATTTTATGCAAAGGTGTTTAAAACAGAAACACCAAATATCATGACTTTTGGTGAATCACCACAAAGTCCAGAATATCAACTTCCTGAGGAAGCAAAAAATTTAGTGATGCACTCACGCCTTAACATCGATGGAAGCAATGTTATGTTTTCTGATAACTTCCCTGGTCAGCCTTTTGTTATAGGCGACAACGTAACACTTGCGCTAATTAGTAAAAATATGGAGGATTTAAAATCCTGGTATGACCAATTAAAAGATGGCGGTACAGTTGGAATGGAACTGCAAGAAACCTTCTGGAGTAAGCTCTATGGTCAAGTAACAGATAAATTCGGAATCCAGTGGCAGATTAACTATGACAATGGTGAAATGTCCATGTAAAAAAAAGGATACAGACTTTTCTTTTTAGAAAAGACTGTATCCTTTTTTATTAAACTCTGTTATTTGCACCTATTTTTTTATTTATGATAAACTATATCCGGTTCTTTTTATAAAAAATGGACAAAATATCCCTTGTAATCACAAATCAGAGAGGCTGCTATGTAGCAGTAACCCACTACTGAGTATAATGTTTCATTCATCAGGAGGTAACAGATGCGATATATTATTTCAATTTTAGGTATTCTTGTTGTATTGTTTTTAGCTTGGTTGGCAAGCTCTAATCGAAAAAAAATAAAAATAAAACCAGTTATC
>NZ_JBALOX010000193.1:0-7228 GCF_036965165.1 Bacillus sp. JJ1521
TGATCCTATGCTCGAAAACTTCCCCTGAAAAATCTGTAGCATCCGCCGGAGGTATTTAACTTTATTCAATCAAAGTTTGTTCCTCTCGGCTTTAAATTTAAAGTTATATTACATTCATTCGCTTTTAATAAAGTTAAATATCCATTGTAAATAGTTTTCCTCTTCGTTTATATGAAAAAGAGGAAACTTGGTTTGAATCGGAATCCAAGATATAACTGCAACGATGTTTGTTAATGAAGTTAGCAACTCCGTATCCTTTTCTTTTTTGATTAAGACGATTTTAGGGTAATCTGCAGCTTTATATCCTTCAATTAATATCATGTCATTTTCAAAAAGAGCGCAAAGCTCTATGAGCTTTTCAAGTGTCCATTGAGATGTCTTTGCTTCAAGCTGTAAGCTACCACCGCCTTCTACTATCGTTGCAGACGCTCCAGCTTTAAAGTGGCGGGAAGAATCTTTTGCTTGATGAAAATTTTCTAAGTTGCTTTGATGTCCATGATGTTTAATGGTAGCAATTTGATGCCCGTAATCCGTGCCTTTTTTTACGATTTTTTCAACAAGAGATGTTTTCCCACTATTTTGATACCCAACGATTTGCAGAAGTGGAAACCTTATTTCCAAGGCCATTTACTTCCTTCCTGGTCTTCGAGGTAAAGCGTATCTACTTCATCACCTTTGCCAAATCCGCGCGTTCCTCCTGGTAAAACCATGAATGCATTTGCTCCAGCTAGCGAGGATACGACATTAGATTTATCAAGACCACTTGGTGTAACTAGAAGTTTACCATCAGAAAAACTGATTTTACTCCTTACAAATCTTGTAAATGGATTTGGTTTCGGGAAGTCGGCATTGAGCTCCGCTCTCATTTTTAATAGATGTGGAAATTTAGAGAATAATCTTGTCCGTACTACCGGTCTTACTAATAATTCAAAGCCAACGTAACAAGCTGAAGGGTTGCCAGATAATCCAAACAATAACTTACCATTTAGCTGTGCAACGGTTGTGACACTTCCCGGTCTCATCGCAATTTTATTAAATAGGACTTCCGCACCTAATTTATCATATATTGCAGGAAGATAATCATAATCCCCAACAGATACACCACCAGTTGTGATTAAAATATCAACTTCACTGATTGCATGTTTGATAGCATCAAAACAAAGATCAAAATCATCTGGTAGTTTTCCAAAATACTTTGGTTCCGCTCCCACTCTCTCAATTTGTGCACTTATCATGTATGCATTACTATTTCTAATTTTTCCTGGTACGAGTTCCTGATTGACATCAAGCAATTCTGTTCCGGTAGCATAAATACCAATGACAGGCTTCTTTGCCACTTCGACCTGATGATAGCCAAAGGTGGCTAAAAGTGCTTTTACACCAGGATTAATAAAGATACCTTTCTCCACTAAGAGTGAGTCTTTTTTTGTATCTTCACCCTGGAACGAAACATTATCTCCGGATTTAAATGGTCGCTTAATAGCCATGTACTTCCTGCCTTCACGTTCGTATTCAGTTGTCAATTCAAGCATCACAACTGCATCACATTCCGCTGGCATTTGTGCACCTGTCATGATTCGAACTGCTTGATGAGCCTCCACTTTTTTCGACACAACAGACCCGGCTCCTATTTCTTCAATTACTTCAAATTCTACTGGATGGTCCTGTCCAGCTTCTGTTGTATCGATTGCCCGAACAGCAAAGCCATCATAAGGGGACCGATCAAAATGTGGAACATCGTGATCAGCAATTACATTCTCCGCTAAAAATCGCCCATAACTAGCTTCAATTGGTACTATTTCCTTTGTCCCTGAACCCGTAAATTCCATTACACGAGATACTGCTTCAGGAACGGGGATTGGTGTTCGTCTTTCAACCATATTCTTTCACTCACTTTTTATCTACTTTTTTCCTATTGTAGTATATTTTAGATAAAACCACTACTATCCTGCTGTGATGTACATCACCTTTATTTGAATTTACTACGATTTTCTACAGATGTGTGATACGCATCACCTCATTCTTTCTATTTAGAAGCTATGCTATAAGTAGCTTACTAATTAGGAGGTAGAATTATGGAACAAACTTTTACAGAACAACATATCATCGGAGAAATTGTAACTGAGTTTCCGAAGGCTGGAGACCTTTTCAAAAAACTTCGTATTGATTTTTGCTGTGGCGGAAACCGACCACTTATAGATGCCATTGAGGAAAGAAATCTTTCCAAGGATGAAGTATTATCAAAATTAAATACACTTTATCAAGATATGAAGGAATTAAATGAAAAAACAGTGGATTGGAAGGCTGCAAGCTATTCTGAATTAATTGACCATATCGTGAATAAACATCACCGTTACTTAAACGAAGAGCTTCCGCAGCTTAGTCCATATGTAACAAAGGTACTAAGAGTACATGGAGGTAATCATCCTCATCTTGCAAGGGTGCATTCTCTGTTTAATCAATTAAAAGTTGAACTTGAACAGCATACAATTAAAGAGGAAGCAGAGTCATTCCCTTTAATCGTAAAATTTGAAAATGAAAGAACTGTCGAAAATCAAGAATTAGTGAAAAAACATGTAATTGAATTGGAAGACGATCATGACGAGGCTGGAGATATTATTAAAGAAATCCGTGACATTACAAATGATTTCCAACCACCAATTGGTGCTTGTGGAACGTACCGCTTAGTCTACCAACGTCTTGAAGCATTGGAAGCAGACTTATTCCAGCACATTCATTTAGAAAATAATATCCTCTTCCCAAGAGCAGCAGCAGGGAACTAAATACAAAATAGAAAAAATGAGCTGATATCATGTCAGCTCATTTTTTATGTCAACCTTTCATCAAGGTCCCCTGATTTTATCTTTATTTTTATTTACGGATTGTTTTCATTTTTCTTCATTGTGTAAAATTTTGGCTTCCCAATAAAAACCCGTCCCATAAATAAAATACAAATGACCAATCCTACTAAAAACATGGTTTTTCCTAGCTCTTGCTGTTCTGAAACGAGGTAGTTATTACAAAGTCGTGCTGGTGACGCTAAATAAAGCCAACTCATAACAAAAAGCATCGAAATTACATTCGCCCAAATAAAGGCTTTACTAATCGGACCAAGCAGTCCCCAGCTATAGTACAAAAATACCCCCGCAATGAATGGTAGACTTGTATATTTTACAATTTCCATAAAAGGTTCATTTAATGCAGCATCAATCGCTCGTGGCAAACTCCAGTACGTCAAAATAAACAATGTTATTAATATCCCCGCTATCCCATTCTCATTAAAATATAGGAAAAAGGTTCGCCATTTCTCTGGAAATCCTTTTGCTAGAAAGTAACCACTACACACTAATAAGGGAATTTGAACAAGCATGGTAGCAACCATACTTGCTTCTAACATTAGCCTGACATATGGGACTGAAACAACTAGAAGTAAAAGTAGTCCAATTATTAAATAACGGAAACGGTACATATTTTCACCTCTAATCTAAAATAGAAAAGAATCTAAGTATTCCACAACGGTTTGTGGTGTTTGGTAATCAAAGATATTCGTTAATTTTCCTTCTGGATTGATGACATAAAAGGCAGAATTATGCTCATATCCCCCATATTCATTTGGTATGACAATTACTTCAAGTGTATTTAACACATCTTGTAATTCCTGCTCGTCTTCAATGGTCGCCATTTTCCACCGTTCTCCATCTGCTCCGAAATGATCTGAATACGACTTTAAAACGTTTGGAGTATCATGTTCTGGATCAAAGCTTATACTTACAAGCACTACCTCTTTTCCTAGCACTCCCTCAGGGATATTCTCATAGATTTCAGCAAAATTTCTTTCTAATACTGGACATACATCTCCACAACTTGTGTACATGAAAGTAAACAGTGTATATTTTCCCTCTAATTCTTGTAAATGAAATTTTTTCGAATTAGAGTCAATTAATGTAGCGGAAGGGAGTTTTGGCCCCTCCCTTTCTAATTCAATGATTCTAGCAGTTTCTGCTGTAAAAGCCCGAAATCCATCTGTACCTATCCAAAGCAACGTAGTACCAGCTGCAAGTGCAAATAGAATTCCAATACTTTTACGCCACATGGTTATTTGGTCCTATTTTTTCCTGATACTTATAATCAATTGACCTTGAAAAATTCCAAAATCGGATGACAAATATTAATACAGCGAGAACAATAAAAATACCGAAGATTGCTCCCATACGGTCATAAGGGATCCACTCTGGGAAGTGCTCAGCCCATCTTCTTGGCGCTCCTACTTTTCCGGAGAATAGGAATGTACCACATAATCCGATGAAGAACATTGCGTACATCCAAAAACTAATCGTATCACGAGTAGTTTCTTTCCCTTTTTTATTCACCTTTGCTAAGTAATACATAAATCCAAATAGCATTGTTGTGGCGCCTAAGCCCATATACATATGGAAATGCCCCGGTACCCATTTGGTATTATGCATGACATGGTTAACAACGATTGTCGCGTCAATAATTGCTGGCACTACTCCGATTACCCAGCCAAACATTGATATAAACATAAAAGATGAGGCAATATCCCACTTAATGCCTGAACGATATACAATCATAAGCGCACCGTAAGCTGTGATAACTAATACTGGTAATCCATTCGCATATGAAAGCACTTGACCTAAAATAATCATCCATTTTGGTAATGCAAAGTCCATTAATAAATGGTGAGGATAGATAATAATTGTAAAAAGAGTAGAGCAATTCCATGCAATCAAGAACGGGCGATTTGCCTTCCAAGGACGATTAGCGTAGGCTGATAAAATCTCATAAACCGCAATGACACCCATGTAAATAATTGAGTTTGCAAAGATATGACCAAACGCATATGTTAAATTTTTTGCTAGTAATGGATCAATTGTAATCGTTGGAATATAGATATTGATAAGGCTCATAGTAAGGACTGTTGCGCCAGCAGTCAATGCTGTAATATTTACGATTGCAACCATTGTACTTGCAACAACAGTTGCTGGTGGACCAAAGCCTTTTTCCTTTCCAATTACGACCCGCCAGCCTAAGCCCCCACCTAAGCTTCCATATTGTTTAATGATCGCTCTAGCAACATCTAAATATAGCAATAAAAACCCTACACCGAGTATGAGCATACCACCTAAGTAAAGTGTTGCTCCCGTTGTTGCCCATCCTCCAGCAGAGATTGCCGGTAGCGGATATAGGAAAGTCCAAGCTCCCGCAAAGTCAAATACAAAGATTCCTATCAACACCATAACGACTCCGATGATGAAACAGATGAAATTCGTAATGAGAATTGCTTTGCTTAATTGAACATATTTACTAAGGAAATACCACATGACTGCAGCTGCGGCTAATGCAGCTGCCCCAATCATCCCTGTACCATGGACAGTCATAATCTCATAAAAGAATCCAGGGTCTACCTCAATCATTTTTCCCTGTGCCATAAGCATCAGGACCCCAAAAACCATCATTAATAATATGATAAGGCTACCTGTTAGTAGATACATCACAATTGTTTTATTTCGGGAGTTAGTTGTCTCTCCCATTACAATATTAGTAGACATTGTTAACCCCCTCCTTAATTTGTTACGACAATTTCACCAATCATGAGATGGTGAGCAAGTCCACAGTATTCCATACATAAAATTTGATATGTGCCAGGTTCTGAGAAAGTGTAGAAAACAGTGTTTGTATATTCTGGCATTGCCTGTGTTTGTGCTAATAAATTCATGTCTTTGTCATAAATTCCAAAACCATGGTTAACATCTGAGCTTGTGATATCGAATTCGATTGGTTCTCCCACTTTGAATTCAGTCTGGCTCATATTCCATCCAAATTGAACAGCCTCTACATCGACTATGACCGGATTTTCACCTTGACCATATACTGGTCTTTCGAATGGAAGATCTTGAAGTGTAAAATACGTAGCAGTTCCAAATACAACAAGAAGAACAATGAAATAAAAAGTTCTAAAACGGTACCATTTTTTTTGGATTGCTTCATACTCTTTTCGTCTATTAGTCTTTAATACGACGGTAATAAAAATAACGGTTATTAAGGTCATCAAAATAATAGAAAGATACCAAGCGGCTGTTTGGTACAAAAGAACCCCCTCCTAATTTCTCTTTTCAGCATGATTCTCACATATTGTGCAACCATAAATCTGTTAAGTTTGTCACAAAATGAGCAGAAAACAAAAAAGACACATTCTTGTCAAGAATGCATCTTTTTTCATTTATTATTTTATTAAATAGGTTGACGCGAGCATTAGGAAGGAAATGAAGATAGTAGTTAGGACCCACAGCCAGGCTAATTTCATGTTCCCGCTGTCGATGGCGAAATAGATTGCTCTTGGTAATGTTTGTGTTTTTTTGGTATATTTCCGGCAAACATAAGGGGTGCACCAAATTCCCCAAGTGCACGCGTAAAGCTTAAGATAAACCCCGTCACGATAGCTTTAATAGATAACGGGATAGAAACGAAAAGAAATATAGAAAATTCATTTGCCCCGTCCGTTCTAGCTGCATCCTCAATATCTGAGTCGACAGATTGAAATTCCGTTTTAACAGATTGGTACATAAGTGGAAATGCCACAACGGTTGAAGCAATAACCGCGGCCCACCAAGTAAACATAATTGGTTGGCCAGTTAATTTTTCTTCCAAATATCACAATTAATAAAAAAACTACTACAGATGGAGGGAGTACAAGTGGCAGCATTAATAATGTTTCAAGAATAAGTTTTCTTTTAAATTGTCTATGCGCCATCCATTTACCAGTGACTAAACCAAGCAATAAGACAATACAGCATGCTGTGATTGCGATTGTTATTGATAGTTTGATAGGTGACCAAAATAGCTGTTTCATAATCCAGACCTCAATTGTTAAAAATTGTTCAAAATTGGCATAACCCTCATTATTCAAAGGTATCTTCCAGGATTTTTCAAAAAGTGTGATTTATTATACACCTCTTGAATAACTAACATTATATTATTTTCTTAGAAGTTAGTGTTCAAAAAGGAGGATGAAGAGGACCGCGTCGAAATTTCAAGGCGGTTCAGCTTTGAGTACCGGAGCGTATGCAGTTAATACGTGAGGAACTCCAAAAGCAAGCCAACGAGCTTCCACAGGATTTGGTGACTTCGACGTTTGACACAGGACGTGTCAGCTCTTAGTCGAAGTTCCGCTATCGATGCTTCATATTCACCGCACTTTTTGAACTTC
>NZ_JBALOX010000194.1:0-7698 GCF_036965165.1 Bacillus sp. JJ1521
CTGTATCTCGCAGTAAGACCGAAGACTAAAGACGCCACATCCTGTGGCAACGTCTTCATGACCCACATCGTGAGGGCCTAAAAATCGGGCGCAAATACGCCAAGTCGTATTTGATTTAATTCTTGTACCGAATGCCTAAGTAGCGTTCGGTTTTTTCGTTATGGGGATTGTTAATTATGTTACAATACAGGTAAATGCCTTTCATGGGGGAACGGAATTATGCCTGATTGGTCGTATCATGGTCTCTTTAAACCTATTTTATCACGTCTCTCTCCCTATCATTCTCGGGAATTTATCCACCGAGGAATGAATACTATTGCCTCCGTCCCTGGAGGACATCGTCTTATTCATTTTCTGGGTAGAGAGGAATCTTCTGAACTCGTAAAAAAAGAAATTCATGGCATTACCTATCCAAATCCAGTTGGACTTTCTGGAAAAATTGATCCGCTATTAACTGGTTCAAACGCTTTTTCAAACCTTGGATTTGGTTTTATCGAAATTGGTCCAGTGGCAAAAGAGCCAACAAAGGATCCTACTCTTCCAATCGTGGATTGGCAAAAACAGCAAATCCAGTTTTCTACAAACTATGAATCAATCGGAATTAAGAAAACGGTGCAAAAACTTGAAAAGTGGAAGCCAAAACAGCCTGTCTGGGCAAGATTGGCTGGTTCGAGTGAGGAACAACAGGAATTAATTACTCAATTAGAGCCATATGTTGCTACTTTTGTAACTTCGGTTCCGGAGCTTCGTTTTACAACTAACCATCCCGTTTATCTTTCTATTCCAGTTGGAAAAGTAAAAGATCTTTCTCTTGATCGTATTCAATCTACTTGTTCTGGGATCGTGATCGATGAATCAATGGATATACCCAATGATCACTATTTGGGGGAATTACTAGATTCCCTTTATTATTTAAGAGAAAACGGGTTTACTCTACCGATCATCACGGTCGGTGGTATTTATGAGCCAGCCAATGCTCTTACACTTTTTGATGCAGGGGCTGATCTTGTCCTGCTTTCAGAAGGTTATGTTTTTTCTGGGCCTGGTCTTACGAAACGAATCACCGAAGCCCTTTTACAAAAACGACAACCAAAGCCACCGCTTCATCCCGCGTGGATTTGGTATTGGCTATTTGGATTGTCTATCTTTATTGGAGGCGTAATAGCTGTTCTTTTTAGTTTGACAACCATTGTTCTTCCTTATGATGAGCAATTTCTTGGAATGCAAAGAGAGGAAATCCACTTGTTTAATGAACGGATTCTTTATTTTATGGCTCATGATCGAATGACACTCGCCGGGACTATGATTTCTGGCGGTATCGTCTATATGGCTTTAGCACGTTTCGGGGTTCGAAAGCATCTTCTTTGGGCCAAACAAGCAATCGATCTTGCCGCCATTCTTGGGTTTTTAGGGATTTTCTTATTTATTGGTTACGGGTATTTTGATTGGCTTCACCTGATTTTTTGGCTTATTTTACTACCAATCTATTTAACTGGGTTTATGAAAACAAGACAGCTTAAAGGAACGCCAACATCGCTTAATACTCGTAATCACCGGGTTTGGAAACAAAGTTTGATAGGACAATTAGCGTTTATCACCCTTGGGTTTTCGTTTGTATTAGGGGGTATTGTGATCTCAGTTATTGGAATAACAAATGTGTTTGTGCCAACTGATCTTCTTTATATTTGCATGCCACCTGAAATGCTGGATTTATTTAATGATAAATTGATTTCAGTGATTGCCCATGACCGTGCCGGTTTTGGGAGCGCCCTTCTTAGTGTTGGCTTTTTAGTGCTAACCATTTCACTTTGGGGATTTCAACAAGGAAATAAATGGGTGTGGTGGACTTTACTCATTGGTGGACTTCCCGCTTTCTTTGCAGGAATTTGGATTCATTTTGCGATTGGGTATACGACTTTTATTCATTTGCTTCCCGCTTATTTCGCCCTTTGTTTGTTTTTCATTGGGCTTTTTATGACGTACCGGTTTTTACATATGGGGAAGGATTTGTCATGCTAAAAATGAAAATCAATTTTGCACCGTATTTTGCGGTGCTTTTTCTTTCGGGAAAAAATTCCAAGGTCCATATGGAACTAGATTTTCCACAATTAGTTTAGGGGTTCGCGTACAATTAGCCGTTCTCACTCTGACACTAATTAATAAATGTCTGGGTTACTTCATACAATATCAAAAATGGAGTGTTATTCGTAAATGACTTTGAGGAGTGGAAATTATGGCAATAAGACCCCCGGTGTTAAAAAGAGGAGATACAATTGGATTAGTTACGCTTGGCACCCCTCTTGAAGCAGATACGATTAATACTAGAGTACAAGTCTTGAGAAATTTGGGCTTCAATATCGTTTTTGGCCATTATGTTTATTCTCACAATGGCATCGTAGCAGCATCAGCCAAACATAGGGCAGATGATTTAATGAATATGTTTAGAGATCCGAGTGTCGATATGATCCTTGCCACCCGTGGTGGAACTGGGGTTCAGAGCATTCTTCCTTATTTAAATTTTGATGTCATAAGACAGAATCCTAAAATTATTTCTGGTTATAGTGACATGACAGTATTATTAAATAGTTTATATCAATTTAGTAATTTAATAACATTCCATAGTTTAATGCTCATTGACTTTAGACCAGAAACACCTGCATACAATTTCAATCAATTTTTTGAAGCAACTTCTACATTTATTTCTCCCAGGACAATCACGAACCCACCGGACATCGCCTTAAGGAGTTTAGTACCAGGTAATGTAACAGGTCCAATAGTGGGTGGAAATATGACTTCGCTTGTCAATGCAATCGGTACACCCTATGAAATAAATACACAAGGAAAAATACTTTTTTTAGAAGAAACCCATGCCCCAGCTACAATGATTTATCGGTATTTAATTCAATTGTTAATGTCAGGTAAATTTCAAGATTGTCTTGGTATTATTATGGGGGAATGTACCAATTGCCCTGTATCTTATCGTACCTCATATGAAGACTTAATTAATGCTTTAATAGTCCCGTTGAATAAGCCACTGATCATCAACCTTGCTTCAGGTCACGGCTTTTATAAAGCTGCTATTCCAATCGGTGCTACTGTAAATCTAAATGCAACAGATCGTACAATAACTGTACTTGAACCAACCGTTACTGCCATATAGGCAAAATACAACAAAGTGTAAAAAAACGTCATCCCTTGGTTTTATCTTTTCTATCCAAAATTCCTATCCAAAAACAGGAGTATATAACTACCTGCACAAAGATAGATTGCAACTTGGGTTATTAGATAAATCGAAAGTTCAAATAAAGTTAGTTTCCTTTCTTTTTTAACCTTTTTAAAATGCCTATAATAATATAATGAACATAAGAGTAGTATTATTGCCGATATTTGGAATATGTTTTCTAATAGACTAACCAATATACCATCCCCTCAGATTACTTATGCTTGGTATTAAATTCTTTGTTTCTACTTCGCTGAAATCACCTGTTATCCAAAGTAATTATGAAACCAACAAACAATAAGAATCATACTGACTATTCCCCAAACTGTGGTACTCACTATCCACCAAACAATGGATGAAGTTTTTGTTGAACTTTCCATACTTTCTATATTTGCTTTTATAAAAGCCAACTTACTTTCCATCCCTTTTTTTAATGAAACGAGAATAACTAACCCAATTGTGATGAAACCAATAGTAATCCAAAATAATAAGTCCATCTTTATACCTCCTCTACGAATTATTTCTGATCATCTTTTACAGAGCCGCCCATTTACTCAATATTTCTATATCAACACTAACTCATTATTCCAAAAATATCCATTATAAAATAAAAAAACAAAGCAGTCATTTTCTATGACCGCCTTGTTTAACTCTTGTATCTTTTAATATTTTGTCTCTCTTAAATTGACAAATCCAATGATAAAAACTCTGGCAGTAGTTGCTCACGCTTATCGAGCATAATCTGTTCTGGCTTGATACCCTGTTCTCGTAGTACCTCAATGTTCTGCTTAAGGAACTCGTCGCTGCCAACAACATAGAAGAGTCCATTCTTGTCTGCAGCAAGACGGTTTTACTGAAAATGAAAATGAAATATGGTAACAAGCCCCACCCACTTATGTTTATGTTTCCTTTACTTCACAAATGGTAATAGTAAAGGTATGTGAAGAGCATTTAAAATTCATATACATAGGAAAGATATTAATAACTCGAATAGAATTTTACACATTTAACATTTATTTTTATGAGGTGTCTAAAATGGCTGTTTTTCAAATACGATCTTCAAATCCAAGGTTTTCTTTTGTCGTGGGGAAAAATCCAAATTCAGGTATGGTGTTGAGAACCGTTCGTAAGGGAAAGATTTTCGGTTGGTTTTCAGATGTTAACACATATAATGTATATTTCAAAGATGCTGAAAATGATATTTCCTATCCAAAAGATAAAGATGAGCAGTTTGAATACTTAAATGTCTCTCGATATAATACACCCCTTTTCCCTCTCAATGTCGTGGCTGATTTATTTGCAACAGCATCAAAAAAGCACCAAGATGACGATATTGAGGGATTTGAGCACCACCTGATGGTAAATCTTGTTCTAGTTGAACAGACTCGGTATCTTCACTTTTTCAAATTACATTTTAAGGATTTCGAATTGTTTTGGGAGGAGTTAGCGCATCAAAACTATCGAATTACCATTAAGACAAAGAAATCACTGTATGAGCTCTTTAATTATAGCAATACCTTATTTATGTTTTTGTCTTTAATGAATCGAATTTATTTTGACATGACGAATGAAACCATTGAAAAATATATCCGTAACATTAATGCGATTGATGCCCCTTTTTTCATTCGCTATTTGTTTGTCAGAAACGTGCTTACAAAAAAAGAGAAATTCCACCGATACAAAGGACTCATTGAAGAAACATCACAGTATCAAATTGATTTTGCCTTTGGAAATACCGCAAACCAACGAAAAGACTGGATTACACGGCAGCTTGAGTTTCGATTGCCAATCATCGATGTCGGCTGTGGTGAGGGTGCCTATTCCATACCTTTTAGTACAAATATTATTCCCCATCTTGTCCATTCGATTGACATTGATGAGGCAGCACTTTTAAAAGTATCGGAAAAAGCAAACCGCCATGACATATCAAATATTGTTCTTTACGAATCTATTGATCAATTTCTTGCAAACTACACGAATGAATTAGCCGACGTCCTCTTAACAGAGGTAATCGAGCACATGGATGAAAAGTCTGCTGAAGAATTGATTTTAAAAATCATTCAACATGTGAATTGTCATAAGCTTATCATTACGACACCAAACCGTGATTTTAACCAATTTTACGATATCGAGTTACGTCATTATGATCATCAATGGGAAATGAATGAACAAGAATTTAAAAGCTGGATTCAATCTATCCTTCCCCCTGACTGGAACTATTCTTACCACGGTATCGGAGACAAAGTGAACGGGATTCACACAACACAAGGACTAGTATTAACATATTCAGGAGGGGAAATCGAATGAAAATCGAGACGAAACTACATACGATTTATATGTTAATCGGTCCGACCGAATGTGGGAAAACAACGTTTGCCAAAAATGTATTGATCCCTCATTTACAGTTTTTTGATGAAGAAAAAAATTACCGGAGTAATGTCCAGTACCTATCAAGTGATGAGATTCGTCAGGAAATTCTTGGCTTTCCATATGATAAATATGATTCAATGATGATGGAGTCCTCCGCCCAAGCGTTTGACCTACTATTTCATAAACTAAGGGCTGTGACGAGCTTTCCTGTTAATGCTGATTTTGTGGTTGTCGATACAACAGGTCTTTCCGATGATTTTCGAAAAAAAGTGACCGCAATCGCGAAGGAAAATCACTATCGCTTAGAGGCAATCGCTTTTGATTACAAAAATATTAAAGACTATTACGCGTCTGATCGTAGTAAAAAGGTGATCGCAACACATGTTAACCGAATGCGACGTGATGTATTACCCACATTAAGGCGTAGTGACTTTGATGACATCCATCGAATTCGTGAAAAAAACTTTCTACATACTAATTCCTATGAAATTGTTGTTGAAGATTTACAAGAATATGTTAATCACATACTTTCTCACGATTATTTTTACATCATCATTGGGGATGTTCATGAGAAGCTAGCGACATTACAACAAATGATTAATTTGCATGGATTTACTATTCTTGATGGTAAAATTCAGGAAACTTCAAAGAGTGGCGATAAAAGATTTGTGCTAATTGGCGATTTTATCGATAAAGGAAAAAATACGAAAGCAACCATTGAGTTTCTTTATCATAATCGAGAATTTTTTTATTTTGTTAAAGGAAATCACGAAAATTTTGTCTCAAAATATATGAATGGCAAAATTCAAAGTGTGGATCCTCAATTACTAGAAAACTTTTTTACTTCCATTCCGGTTTTAGAAGCTGATCTTGAGCTGCAATCTAAGTTTCAAGTTCTTGTGGATTTATCATGTGATTTTTATAGATTTATCGGTAAGAGGGATAACAGCTTTTACTTAACTCATGCCCCTTGTCATAATCAATATATTGGAAAAATGGATGCAACCTCACGTCGTAATCAACGTCGGTTTGCAACTGATTTCGAGGCAGATATCGAAGAGCAGCTACGCTTTTTGGAAAAAGAAAGTGGAAATAGTTTTCCGTACCATGTATTTGGTCATGTGGCCACTAATGAAGTGATTCGTATGAAAAATAAAATTGGAATCGATACAGGTTGTGTATCAGGGAATGCCTTAACAAGTTTGACTTTGCAAACAAATAAGCCATTATTTAAGAGTATTCCTTCTTCCGACAAGACTGAAGAAACAGAAAGCGGAAATAAGACTCCATTTTCTAATGGGTTACCGACAGCCTTTTCCTCTAAGGCAAAGGAAGTAATGCTAATTGAATTAAGTGAAAACGACCAAAAACGACTAGATTATGTACTTCATAACAAAGTCAATTTCATCTCTGGCACGATGAGCCCTGCCGACAAGGATCTTCGAAAGAATGAACTAGAAAGCTTGGCTAAGGCATTAGATTATTTCAAAGATGCTGGTGTAAGTAACGTAGTTCTTCAACCGAAGTATATGGGCTCTCGCTGTAATATTTATTTGTCTCAGGATATAGAGAAGTGTTATGCAGTGAGTCGAAATGGGTATAAAATTACTCATATTGATTTAACACAGGTGTTCTTCCAACTCCAAGCAAAATTCTCGCCATGGATGGATGAAAAAGCAATCGGTATGGTCATATTTGATGGTGAGCTACTCCCTTGGAATGCACTCGGAAAAGGGTTAATTGAAAGCCAGTTTGATGTTGTTGCCAAGGCCCTTGAAACAGAAATAAACTTTTTAAAAGAATTCAGTTTCGAAAACCATTTCTTGGATGCAGTGAAACGATACGAATCCAGTGGGTTTGAGGAAGCAAGGTCTAAACACTCGAAAAAAGACTTAATTGCTCATTTTGGTATGAACAATTATCAAACTTTCAAGAATTTAAAAGAAATAGTCGAAACAACGCATACCTTGTCTGAGCAAGAGAATGCTTATCAACTATTCCATAAGCAGATAAATCTTTATGCAAAGGATCAAGAGTTAGAATATAAACCATTTTCAATACTAAAAGTGGTTTACTCGAATGGAAATGAGGAAATTCCGATTATGAAG
>NZ_JBALOX010000194.1:7736-8362 GCF_036965165.1 Bacillus sp. JJ1521
TCGGAAATGTTCTCGTTCATCAGTGAAGATGAATACTTGATTGTGAATGTACAAGATTCGTACGATAGTGCCATCGAATTTTTCAAGAAGCTAACGGTTGAACGCGGCATGGAAGGTGTAGTCATTAAGCCAGAAGTACCACAGGGTAATCTAGTACCGTTTTTGAAAGTACGGAACCCAGAATATCTTACAATTGTGTATGGATATGATTATCAGTTTCCAAACAAGTATGCTAAGCTTATGAAGCAAAAAAACATCAAGAAAAAAATTCAAAAATCGTTAATCGAACACAAAATGGGGATGGAAATGCTTCAAACCCGACTTGATGAGATTGGTCCTGAAAACGCAGCTTACAAGCAAACCGTCGCAAATCTGATCTTTGAAGAAAGTCAAGAACAAGATATTGATCCAAGATTGTAGATGAATTATAGCCCCATATTCATAATGGGGCTTTTTCTCTTAAAATAATTTTGTAATTGAATCAATTTCATAATTGCCTATTTTAAAAATGTTTAAAGTATCCTACAATAAGGTGCCTTACCCCTATTACAGGAAAGCATTAATTCAATGGGGGGCAGGTACCGGAACTCATGGAGCATCCAGAAAAAAATATTTTGTCTCTCTTA
>NZ_JBALOX010000194.1:8539-9389 GCF_036965165.1 Bacillus sp. JJ1521
ATTATCGACGAACTGTGCCGTGAACTTCTTGTCAGGTGCTGACTTAAAAAGATCAGTAAATAAGAAATCTTTTGATGAATCGATGTTCAGGGAATGAATTTGATTGACGTTGTCAGCACGCTCGAAATATTCAAGTACAAGCGGTCTGAAAGTTGCCAGGCCGACACCTGATGAAAGCAGGTACACATTTCTGTCTTCTCTTTTGAGCAGTACATTCGAATGTGTCTTAAAGATTGCAACTTCATTGCCGACTTGAAGATTTCTTAAAATCGATTTAAACTCAGAGCACTGCTTTCTGATGCGTGTTGTGATTCCGATTGCATTTTCGTGTGGTAAAGTAGAGATTGACATATGGCGCACCAGGCTCTTGTTTGGTTTATCTCCGGCATTGAATCCTTCCAGTGCGAAGTGGGTGTGGGAACCTTCTTTCCATGTAAAGCCTTCAGGACAGTCGAGCAGGTATGTTTTAACCTCAGGAGTTTCCTCAATAATCTTATTTATTTTAGTCCAGTAAATTTGCATTGTATATTCTCCTTACCCCATATTTGTATTACTACTCAGTATACATTAAATGATAACAATTCTCAATTAAAAAGATTGATTATTTCGGATCATTTATGGGATTTAATAAAGGCATACTTTACTAGTAACTGCTTTTCGTTTCCTATCATAAAACGTTTATTTACAGCTAAAAATGTTAAGTAAAATGTGTATCAAATTACATCGAAATCTGCGTTTTTTTTTGATTACAACAAAAAGATAGCCCAGTCCGATATGATACGAACTGAACTATTATCTGTATTTATTTTTACTTTCTATTCCACTAAAGCTACCCGTTTGTTCAATAAGA
>NZ_JBALOX010000195.1:0-10525 GCF_036965165.1 Bacillus sp. JJ1521
GCTGAAGTAGGCTCATCAAATAGCATAATATCAGGTTTCATCGCAAGTGACCTTGCAATGGCTACCCTTTGCTTTTGTCCTCCTGACAATTTTTTAGGGTAAACATGGGCTTTTTCTTCTAATCCGACCTTCTTTAACAATAAAAGAGCCTCTTCTTTCGCAACTTCTTGTTTAACCTTTTTGACGATAATGGGTGCTTCTATAATATTTTCAAGAACCGTCTTATGCGGGAATAAGTTAAAATGCTGAAATACCATTCCTACCTTTTGCCTAATTTCACTAAGTTTGTCTCTTTTTGGATTAATTATTTTGCCACCAATACTAATTTCACCACTATCCATTGTTTCTAAAAAATTTATACATCTAATTAACGTACTTTTTCCTGATCCACTTGCTCCGATTAACACAATTACCTCACTTTTTTTAATGGTGAGAGAAATATCCTTTAGTACATGCAAATTTCCAAAGCTTTTGTTCAATTTGTTTATAGATATTATTTCAGTTGTTTCTTCCTGCAAATGAATCCCTCCCTCTAATCTCCTTTAGCTAACCGTTTTTCTACACGATTAAATATAAAAGTAAATACGATAACAATAATTAAATAGTAGATGGCTACAATAATGAAGTATGTTAATTCATCAAAAGTTTCAGCAGATAACCGTCTAGCCATCGCGAATAATTCATCCATTGCAATAAATGCAGCTAATGAAGATTCTTTAAGTGATAATATAAATTGGTTACCTAATGGAGGAACGGAATGTCGAAACGCCTGGGGTAAAATGATTCTTCTCATCGTCTGTGCCTTTGACATGCCGAGTGAAAGACCAGCCTCCATCTGTCCTTTATCAATAGATTGTATGGCCCCTCTAAAAATTTCAGCTATATAGGCACCACTATGTATAGCTAAAGCCAGTGTTGCAGACGAAAATTGCCCTAGATCTACGATTTGATAGAATCCGAAGTATAAAATGAAAATTTGAACTACCAATGGGGTTCCACGAATTATAGCAATATATAAATCTGCAAGATATTTCCCACCTGGTATTGAAGATAACTTTAATAAAGCAAAAAATAGGCCAATAATCGTTCCAACTACTATTGAAGCAAGCGTAAGCTCAAGCGTTAGGAGCAAAGGCTTCATAAAAAAGGGGAAAGTTCGAATAAATTCTTCCATAATATGTTGGAATCCCGGCAATACAAGCACCTCCTTGAAATAGGATATTTAACCTAACAGACTACTTTGAGTCTGTTAGGCATAGTGGTTAAGTTTATTGTTTTTTACTAATGTCACGACCAAAATATTTTTCACTTAATTCTAAGTACGTTCCATCTGCCATAATTTCGGCTAATGCTTTATTAATCTTTTCTAACAGTTCAGAGTTACCTTTTTGAACGGCAATCCCATGCTGTACTTCTGATAACATTGGACCAGCAATTTTAATTTTCATCCCTGTTTGTATTGCGATCTCACCAACAGTAATATCTGTAATTGTCACATCATGCTTCCCTTGTTCTAAAGCTCTTAATGCTGTGATATCACTGTCATAAGTTGCTATAGAGTCTGTATATTCTCTAGCCATTTTTTCATGTGTTGTTCCCAATGCAACTGCTACATCTTTACCTTTTAAGTCATCAAGCGTGTTAATATTATTTTCATCAGGTTGAACAAACAATTGTCCCCCCGAAATGTAGTAAGGGTCAGCAAAATCCACAGCTTGAGCCCTCTCTTCAGTAATAACATGACTAGCAATGGCTGCATCATAGCGTCCTGTCTGAACTCCAGATATAATGCCAGAGAAAGGTGTAGTTGAAGCTTTAGGTTCAAGACCTAATCGCTTAGCAATCTCAAAGCCAATTTCAATATCGAATCCAGTTAATTCACCATCTTTAAAGAAACTAAATGGTTGATATTCCCCTGATGCAACAAAATGGAAGACCCCTTCTTTCTGAAGCATGGATTGTTTTTCCCCTGAAGAATTTTTTTCTTCGCCATTCGAACTACTTGAATTATTGGTTTCCCCCTTCGTATTACTTGAACTATTCGAGTTATTGGACGATTCACTACATGCAGCAAGTAATAAGCTAAATACAAATAGTACGGATAATACTTTAATCACCTGTTTCACTTTTCCACTCTCCCTTTTCATCTTTTTCTCTACATCACCAATCATTGCAATTATCATGCCAAGATTAGCTGTTAAAACTAGTTAGAGGAAATGAATGCTATTAGATTACTATCTTTAGAGGATTTTTTAGTATGATCTATATTTTTTAAACATTCTTTTTTCATTTGTAAAGGACAAATAATTTAAAATATATCAAGAATAAACCATTTGATTTGATCACATTGCCATCGTATTGAATCGAATACAAAAAATATTGGGGAGACTTCCCTCTAACATTAAAAATAAACTCCCTTTCTCTTGAAATAGTGAGGACAAAACCAAATGGTAGTTGCGACATCTCTAAATAATAAAATAAATGTAAACTGAGTCGACAATGGTTCATATACTATTAATATCGATTCAAATAATAATCAATTGTACGTTGGAGGAATGAGGGATGAATAAAATAATTGAGGAAACCCTATCTAGTAAACATTTTTTCTCCATCTTAGACAGTCTCTCAGACGGTATTTATATAACTGATAAGAATGGACTTACCCTTTGGCTAAATAAATCCAGTGAAAACTTATGTGGAGCACCTAGGTCGAAGTTAATTGGACTAAATGTGAAGAAGTTGGAAGAACAAGGAGTCTTTTATCCATCCATTACGATGATGGCATTTGAATCAGGAGAAACGGTCTCAGCAGTACAAACCCTTAGATCTGGTAGAAAAATACTCGTAACTGGTCATGTAATTCCAGATTCTGAAGGAAATACCGAATTTGTTATTGCACACTCTCGTGACATTTCAGAAACGATAAGTACTACCGCTAAATTAGAGGAAACGCAATTTCTTCTAAAAAGGTACATTGAGGAGTACCAAATCATAAACCGACAACAAAATCAAAAGCTATCCAATCATATTTTATTAGGAGAAAGTCAAGAATTTGATAACATGTTAGAATTAATAAAGAAGGTTTCTGTTGTAGATTCAACCATATTAATTACCGGTGAAACAGGTGTAGGAAAAAGTTTGATTGCTGAATATATTCATAAACTTAGTCATCGTTGCAAAGAACCATTTATTCAAGTTAATTGCAGTGCTATACCCGAATCATTAATAGAGTCTGAATTATTTGGTTATAAAAAAGGTGCTTTTACGGGAGCAAATACAACTGGAAAAATTGGACTTGTTAAAACTGCAGAGGGCGGAACTNNNNCCAATTGGAGATACAAAAAATCACGTGGCAAACGTGCGAATTATTGCAGCTACAAATTCAAATCTAATTGAATCCATTAACTTAGGTAAATTTCGACGCGATTTATATTATAGGATGAATGTTCTTCCAATACATGTTCCGGCTTTACGGGATCGACCTGATGATATTTTTCCATTACTCCATTATTTCATAAAGAAGTTCAATCGAAAATATGAAACGACGAAAGGTATATCGAATGATGTATTTGATTTATTAAAAAACTACTCTTGGCCAGGGAATATTAGAGAACTAGAAAATCTTATAGAGAGAATGGTCATAATATCTAAAGCGGATATCATTCAGATTCAAGATTTACCTGAAGAAATCAGGAACACTAGCCAAAATGAAATTTTATTTTCTTTTGGAAGTGAATTTTCCCTTAATAAAAAAATAAAGCAAATTGAAACAGATTTAATCTTAAAAGCTTATCAATTACATGGTACAACTAGAAAAGCGGCGGATGTCCTAGGAATTACACAGTCATCTCTAATGCGGCGAGTAAAGAAATATGGGATTCCACTTTCAAAATAAAAAGATAATCCATCCATCTAAGGTCTCTAACGAACTCTTGTATTGATTTGATGTGATTTAATATTATCAAAAATAATGGGTGGGAGGAGGTCAGAACCTTCCTCCCCATAACTACTCTAATGGTGGGATGACTTTGTTCTTACTTCCGCCATTCTAATTTTCAATTTTTGCAATCTTTTAAGCAGTTTCTTACTTTTTAACTAAGTGTTTTTACCATAGTATAATAACTGTTACCAGGAGGATAATCTTTAATTTCACCAACAACCTGATACCCATTAATTCCATAAAAAGAATGGGCTTGAAATTCAAAAGTGGTTAACAGAGCCTTCTTTGCACCTTTCTCTTTGGCGACTTTTTCAGCTTTATCAAGAAGGTGTCTACCTAAACCTTTACCTCTGTATTCTTCACTAATCCAAAATTTGTTAATCTCCATCCAATACCAATAACATCTGCATTTAGACCACCAATCCAGTTATTGTTGTCAGCAGACACCAAAATATTTATTGGTTGAATAGCTTCTTTTTTCCTTACTTCTTTATGATATACGGAATGTTCATTGTTAAATTCTCTAATTTTCTTATGTAAAAAGGTAAAAAATTTTGCGTTATTTTCCAACACAATTTATATTATAGTTCATCTTCCTTTTCCCCTAATTTAGTTTATATAATATCGGTATTTAGTAAATAATGAAGCAAAGCTATCCTATTGAATACTTAGAAAATCATTTAGAAATTTCGGCAAGTTTAGACTTAACTGGGAAATGTGATAAAAAACTAGCAGCCATTCGCTCTAATGCATTGTATTCCTTGGGATACATCTCAAATCCGAATGACCCTGCTTGTTCATACGCTGAGTCATTTATCCATTCGAACAATTCTCCATATGCACTCCCAGCATTATCTATGTCTCCATGATATTCTAAAACTGCATAAGTTCCTTTAGGGATTACATATGAAATCATATCAATTGGGGGTTCTGTTTCATGGGATACTTCTATTCCAGCTATCCAAGTAAAAAGGTCAATATCAGGGTTGTAATTTGGAGGATCAATAAAAATTCCATAAGTTGTTGGAGAACCAATAGTTCCAACTACCTCATTTGCCCTTTTATTAAATGATTGCTGAAGCGTAGGTATAATTCTTTGTTCTCTGGTATCTTGTAATAATGTT
Source organism: Bacillus sp. JJ1521 (assembly GCF_036965165.1). Classification (NCBI taxonomy): domain Bacteria; kingdom Bacillati; phylum Bacillota; class Bacilli; order Caryophanales; family Bacillaceae; genus Bacillus; species Bacillus sp. JJ1521. The sequence goes on from NZ_JBALOX010000195.1 coordinate 5,065, forward strand.
TCTATCTTCATACCGATAATCCGAACGGGTTCTCTTTTAACAATTGTTATTTCCATCTACATATCTCCTTCTATTATTTTCTATTATTAAATTGAATTCTACTTTAAATGTCAAATTTCCTCTTTTTGCAGGAAATAGTCATTAGATAAATCAAGCTTCTTGAACCCACCCTTTGAATAAGAAAGCTGTTTTCGTAATTATTGTTGCTAGATCATAAGGGCTCAAAAAAACTCGCAATAGAAATTTGCGAGTTTTCTTTATTATATAAGGATTTGCTTATTAAACTAAAGCACCCGTTCTTGAATAAGATTTGTTCTTACTTTATTCATTAAAATCATCATAAGGCTTTGCATATAAATCTATATCAAATGCAGCTTCAATATTTGATGCAAAATTAATAACATCTCTATCCAAATATAAACCAGGAGTATCTCCATCTTCAATTTCCACAACGATAAAGAATTTACACTCAACAGAATAAATCTTTTTTATCTCATTAATTATTGATACCTTATTTCGAAGTGGGGTTAAAATTGTTGTAATTGTTCATTTACATCAAGAGATTCTTGGTAGCCAGTATCTAAATCCCAAGAAGTTTCTTTTCTAAACAGAGTTGCTGGACGATTGAGAATTATAGCTCCTTTTCTATAAGTATTAGAAGGTGTAATCCCTAATTTTTCAGTCACATTATCTAAGGGAAATGTATCCCCAAATAGTCTAAAGTAAACTCTTACCTTTGTTCTCTCCACAGTCATACCTCCGAAAATCTTTGTCCTCTAACAAATATTCTTATTATACTAAAGCATCCGTTACTTTAAGTACAATACTTCACAATCTTCTACGTTAATCAAACAAAAATGGCGATGCCTTATTTAAGCATTGCACCCGTTAATGTTAAAGCTATAACCGCAAATATCGCATCCTCTTTAGCTTGGATAGAATGTCTATTTCCACCTCTCCAATTTATGAAGGCTTTTTACAAACATTCCTGCCAAAAACTTCGGAAACCCCATTTCGATGCATTTATCTTTTACAAATAGTTTCATTTCATCTACAGAAAAGTCCTTTTGAATGAATTCTCCCTCTTGATAACAATGCTTACAATACATTAAACTTTTATCTAAATTCTTTTCCGTCCCACGGTCTTCCATCTTCTTTAATGGCATGGCACAGCTTTGACATTTTTTATATTTTTTCATACTATCACCTCATATTATGCTTCAATTCATCTTGTACTGTTTTATAAATTTTTTTGACTCTTTTTAGTTGAGGAGCTGTAAGATATTTTTCTCTTTTTCGTAACACTTTCAAAAATTCCTCTCTGTTTTCATTTGTTACTGCAAAAAGCGTGCTTTCAGAGTGTTGAGGAATTTCCTTTGGTCTGCAAGTCTCAAGGTGATGGAGTAAGAACGGAAAAATTATATCATTGTTTTCCTTACTGACGGCTGCTAGCTTCGCAAAAGTTAGGACACCTTTATCAATAGTAATAACCGAACCTATTTTCATAGCACTTTTTAATTTGTCAAGATGCTCCATAATGGTTTCTGCTGCTACCTCGGCAATCGTAGATAATGCCGTCATTCCTCCCCACACCATACGGTTATTCCGGCTTCTTAGCAACTCTATGAAATTCAGTACATACTTGCCTATAAGTTCGGGTTTAACAAGTCCAATTTCGTATGCTACCTTAATACAATCGTGTTGAACTTTTTTATCCTTGCAAGAGAGGTTTTTAATTATTTCTTCAATGGCTGCATGATTTTCTTCTTTAGCCAGCTTATGTGCTAGCTCAATATTCGGCTCTTCATCAATTCGTCCTAAATGAGAAGCCAATTGGTTTATTACTGACATGATCATCCCTCATTTATCAAATTTAATACTTGTTCTTACATCTAACTTGAATATATTTGTAATTTTACCACATTTATTCAAGTTCTTATTGCGCTAACCTGCACCGTTAGCACAATAAGAAAACGGATCGCCGCAGCCATCCCATCTTTAACATAAGCACCCGTTACTTTAAGTGCAACTGTTCACAATCATTTTATTGTATAGAACCTATAACATTTATATTTTCTAATACATAATAGCCATGCATTAACGGCACAATGTATAATGTTTAGAATTTATCATATAGTTGGTGCAAAAATGAATGAGAAATTTGATGAAGAGAAAGAACTTTGGCATAAAATCCAGCATCTTCGTGAAGAAATGGTTCGAACAGCATACAATAAGAATTTAGATTTTCTTGATGAAGAAGTTTTATCATTGAGCCAAGCTTTAAACAAACTTTTAAACGAATATGAAAAATTATTACACGGAAAATAAGGAAATTATCACCTCTAGAATGTGAATACATCCTTCGCCGGAGCAACCCCGCCGCTCACGTAAGTAAAAAGCGACTGTTCCTATTGAACAATCGCCCCCCTTTTTAAACAATATTTATTTTTTTAAATCGACTTTAATCGGCTCTAAAGAGTATGGTTCCCTAACTAATTCCAATTCCCTGTTTTCGTTTGCATTTTTATATATTTTAACTACAGGAGTTATCGTGAGGTAGGATGCTTCCTTTTCAATAGTTTTTGTAATAATCCTATCATTCAATCTGAATGGGCTGTCTCCATACCCCCCGTTAGGTAATACGTTGTATTCATTTCCAACATCATCCGTTACTAAATAGTCGAAAATGACAACTTCCCATTTCTCTTCTTTCAATTGCTTTAAATGTTCATCAACTTCAGTTCTAAAATAGAATGTTGTTGAGATAGGAGTTGTGACCATTTGTGTGAGTGAAACATAAATGCCTTCGTCTTGTGAAATGTGGTTCTTAAACTTCTTTTCATTACTTGTTATTGCTTCTAAAGTGAATTCAAATGCCCAATCGCCCGCTAACGGTTTTTCTAATTTCTCTGAACGGACAGCATCTCCATCCCATTGAACATCTATCTTGTCTGGTTGTTCACCGTTCATCAAATAAATGATGAAAAGCCCTGCATACTCCTTGTCACTGATTCTTTCTGTCATTAGCCTCCCTGGAATATGACCTTTCTCATATCCTTTTATGAAATATTGACCTTCCAAAAACGGCTCTTCACCTAAATCTTCTTCGCTCTCCATTTTATAGACAATTGTTACACTTTCACCATCATATACTGCATCTGTAATCGTTATTTCGACTCCATTGCTTTCTATTGAAGTACCTATTTTGGTAGAATATTGTTCATATTCATCAAATACAAATTCTTTGTCATCGTTATTAAAACGTTCAAATATGTCCCCTATAATTGGTAATTTTGTAGCAATAACAGGATTTGTCATTGTCAGTGTGGTGATGCCTATTATAGTTATTGAAGAGGCAATTAGGATTGCACTTGATAATTTTCCAATTGATTTGTTTTCCTTTTTCTTCATCAGCACAGCATTTTTGATTCTCTTTTTTTCCAGATCATCTACATTCATAGGACTTATTTCAAAGTCAGTCTTTAATTCATTGAATTGTCGATATAACTTTTTCATTGAAAAACTCCTCCAATTCGGAATTCTTGTAATCTCTTTTTTCCACGATAAAGTCGATTGTCTACGGATGCTTTAGTCAAGCCAAGATGGTTAGCAATTTCACTGTTTTTCATATTGAGTAAATACTTCATTATAAAAATTTCCCGATCAGTTTTTCCTAATTGATTCATCATGTGAATCAATTCCTCGGTTGATTGCTTTAAAAAGAATTCATCTTCAGCAGATATTACAACACTTTGGGTATCTCCCAATTCTGACATGGTTGGTATCTTTGATAATTTTCGTTGCTGATCAATCGCTTTGAATTTTGCAATTGTACAAAGCCATTTTCGAAAATCATCCCGATCACCTTTAAATTGCTTTGCATTTTCAAAGGCTCCAAGGAAGGTATCGCTTATACATTCTTCAATTGAATGGGAATCACCATATGACTTTAGAGTGTTCCAAATAATAGCTTTTACGATACCGATATACTCATCAATTACATACTCCAATGCATCGTGCTTTCCTTTTTTGAAATGTTTAATAAAGTTATACTTTGTGATTTTCATTCTCTTTAGACTCCTTTTAGATTGTAAAGGCCTTTATACTTAATACATCGTTTCATAGTATCGAATATTCTCAGATTCACGAATAAAATTAAAACCAATTAACCAAGGATAGGGAAATTTATTTTTACCTGAAGATTTTTGAAACACAAGAAAATGTGGAAAGGTTATTAAAATAACTTGTTTTGAAGACATAAGATTTCGCAGTTTAATTTGTGAATGTAACTAATAAATTCACAACGGAATGAGAGATGGAGGAAGAAAAGTATCGTAGCTCGCTTTCCAAATAACTCCTATTATGATTAACTTGCAACATTACTTAATAAGTTCAACAAAAATAAGCGATATTCCTTCCTGGACTATCGCACCTATTAGTTTAGAATCGAGTAATATGAAAATGCTACATTACGCATTTTGTTTAACATATTTAACAGGCAAAATTAGGTTTATCACTAAGAAAAAAAGAGGGCTATTAGCCCCTCTTAATAATTATTTCCTTATTTTTCTAACCTGCTTCGTTTGTTCAATAAGGAATTCAACAAAAAAGTGCATTAATCCTTCTTGGATCAACGCACCCATTAGTTTAAGTGTAAGCCTTCACATAGATAAATATAAAATTTAACCGTTGATATTAAATAGACACTGAGTAAACATACACTTCTTTTCCCCATTTGTTTATAGTTTTTATCTCCTGCATACCAATTCGTTCAGCGACTTTAACTGAAGGAATATTGTTTACATCAGGCAATGAGACCATCCTATTTAATTTTAATCGTTCAAATCCATAATTCTTACACGCTAAAGCTGCTTCAGTTGCATATCCTTTCCCCCAGACACGCCGAACAAATAAATAACCTATTTCCATCTCCATTACACCATCTACTTCTTGAGGTACAATTCCACATTGTCCAAGAAATTCTCCAGTTACTTTATCTTCTACGATCCATAAACCTACCCCATATTCATCATAATTTTTTAAGGTCCATTTAATCCATTCATTTGTATCACTTTCTTTTTTGGTTGAAGGATAATACCTCATTGCTACTGGGTCTGAAAAGATGTCCATCAAATTTCTAGTATCATCTTTGGTCATTTTTCTTAAAATTAACCTTTCGGTGCAAATAACTGGATTGTCCATTTTTTAATCCCCCTACATTTATTTTTAACATAATTAATGGTATATCCTTTAGTAGAACATTATTCCACAAACCTGCCTCATTAGTGGAACAACAAAAGCTGTCAAAATGACAGCTCTAATCTTAAACTTGTATACGATAGTTCAATAATACCTATTCTTCAAATTCTTTTTTCATTTGTTCAAATACTTCATTAGCTCCATCGTGCCAACCAGTAAACCGATAAATTCGTTTTGTTACTTTTCTACCTTCTCCTGTTAA
>NZ_JBALOX010000196.1:0-4215 GCF_036965165.1 Bacillus sp. JJ1521
ATATATAATTATGATTATAATTTAAATTTAAAATATATTCTATAAGTTTGATGAAATAAGTAAAAACGTGCTGAAATCGGGTTTACGGCACATAACAAATCGTAAGCATGTCCAAATTTTACTGTGTCTTGGTTTAACCGATGGTAAAATAAAAATAAACCGTTGAAAAGTGGGGATTGAATGAAGATCGATGATACTGATAAAAAAATTCTTGAGCTGTTAACGATAAATGGGAGAATGTCCTACGTGGATATCGGAAAAGAACTCGGTTTTTCAAGGGTTTCGATTCGAGAGCGTGTCAACCAACTGATTGAAAAAGGCGTAATAGAAAAATTTTCGGTTGTGATTAATTCGGAAAAAGTAGGAAAAGGGGTTTCAGCGTTTTTCGAGGTAGATTGTGAACCTTCATCACTTGTAAGGGTTGCAGAGACATTGGCGAACAACCCGAGTGTCGCTAGCTGCTACCAAATGACAGGCCCAAGCACCCTGCATATGCATGTTCTTGTCGAGGATTTCGCCAAGCTTGAAAAATTTATTAATGAAGAACTCTATAGTTTGGATGGGATTACGAGAGTGGAAAGTCATATTTTATTGAGAAGGTTTAAAAGTCGGACGGGGTTGAAGCTATAAATCAAATACGCCTTGGCGTATTGCGCCCAGATTTTAGGCCCACAGGAAGTGGGTCATAAAGACGTTGCCACAGGATGTGGAGTTTTTAGTCTTTAATCATACTGCTCGAAAAGTTTCCTTTGAAAATCTTATGTCTCCACCGGAGGCTTTAACTTTATTCAGCTTGATTTGGAATCTCTCACTTAGTTAAATTCTTTTGTTCATTTATCTTACCCAAACAAATTAGTACCTTTTGAAAAAAAGTTAAATGGTGTCGAGGCAAATGAGCCTGACACCATTTTTCCTGTTTATTTGTATAAGAAGTTTGTTCCAGCTAGGTCTGTTTGACCTTTATATGTTGCATATACGTAGACATTATAATAGTAACCCTTTGGTAATTTATAACCGTCAGAAAGTGTTCCGTTCCAATCAAAATATTGATATCCTGCAGGAACGTTTTCATAGTCGGCAATGTCACCTAGATATCCAATTGCCTGTCCATCTTTATTTGATAGATACACAAAGAATTCTGCTTTCTCTGCCCCACCAGGGAAGAAACCTCCGACTTGAGTTAAATTACCCTTATCATCAAATGAAACCATTGCTGCTTCTGCACGTGGATAATCAGGTTCTTTCACAAATAGAATCGTTGGCACGTCAAACGTTTGCTTTCCATCACTAATTGTAATCGTTCCTTCGTAATATCCTGGGGTAAGCTTCCCAGCGTCCACTTGAACATTCAGATTCACATCCTGTGATTTACCAGCATTGACCTTTAAGTTGTTGCTAGTCATCACCTTAATACCTTCCGGGTTGCCAGCAAATGTAACATCAAAACTATATGTTTTTCTTTCGTTCGAAAGATTTTCCAGTGTAAAATGCTGCTTTTCAACTTGCTTTCCTTTGTCTTTATAGAACACACCAAACGAATGGCTTCCAGGAGTCGCAAGTGTTTTTGTATTGATTGCATCAAGCGGACGGATGCTTCCCGAACCTTGCGTGTTGTGTGGATATACGTTTCCAGATGCATCTTTTAACTCTACTGCTGTATTCATTAAAGCTGCTTTTACATCATCGACATCCCAATCAGGGTGTGCTTGTAAAAGTAATGCCGCTGCACCAGCCACATGTGGTGATGCCATACTTGTACCTTGGTATGCTGCATATCCATGTGGGTTTGCAGGGTCATGAGTTGGTACAGTACTTGTAATATTTACACCAGGTGCAGAAACGTCTGGCTTGATCATCCATGTGAGGTTTACCGGTCCACGGGATGAGAAGTCAGCTATTGTTTCGCCTACACTGCTTGCAAATTTGATATTGAAGCTTACTTTATTATTTCCTTTTGCAAGCTCAGCTAAAAGTTTGTTGCCATCAGCCAACGTTGTCTTTATCGTTGGCACTGCCATGCCTGCAACATCAGGAGTTTCTCCCGCTACGTTGTTATAAATAATCGCACCAACAGCTCCCGCTGCTTTTGCTGCAGATGCCTTGTCAACAAATGCAATCCCAGCACCACGGCTAATTAACGCAATTTTTCCGTCTAAATCCTTACCTACAAAATCTGCAGGAGCACCAAATCCAACATTTACAAACTCAAATTCCTTCCCATTTAAGGCTAGTAACTCAGCATCACTAGGGAATCCTTGTACCTTTGCAGAAGGATAATCAACGCCTTCAGTTGTCGAAATTGACGCATTATACATATTAAACGGAAGCTGTGTAGCTCCTACAGAAATAGCATCACGAGATGTACCTGGCGAACCTACTGTCCATTTATTGGGTCCAGCGTTACCATTTGAAGTAACAGCAACGACTCCTTCAGCCATTGCCCAGTCAAGTGCAATGCTTGTCGCATAATCAGGATCATTTAATGAGTTACCTAATGAAAGGTTCATAACATCAGCACCGTCTTGAACAGCTTTCTCAACACCAGCAATGACGTTTTCAGTTGTTCCGCTACCACCAGGACCTAGTACACGATATGCTAATAGTTTTGCATCTGGCGCTACCCCTTTAATTTGACCATTTGCTGCAACCGTACCAGATACGTGTGTTCCATGTGCTGTTTCTTCACCACGAGGGTCTCCTTTTGGTGTTTCCTGTGGGTCATTATCATTGTCTACAAAGTCATACCCTTTGTAATCACCAAATGCATGTGCTAAATCAGGGTGAGTATAATCAGCACCTGTATCAATAACAGCTACTGTAATCCCTTTACCTGTATAGCCTGCATCCCATACCTTATCAGCCCCAATATGAGGTGCACTGTGCATCATTTGTGGACTAAACACTTCTGGTGACACAAGCTCAGACTCCTCGCCTGTTACTGTATATTCTACATCAGGATACACTGCCTTTACCCCAGGCACTGCAAGTAATGCTGGGATTTCGTTTGCATTTAATTCTACAGAGAAGCCAGAGAATACAAAATCATATTCGCGGTTCACTTTACTCGATTTTGCTGCTTGTTTCACTGAATCCTTTACCTTTTGACGCTCTTTTGCTAGATTCGCCTTTGATTGAGATTTTCCAGTATGTTTTGCTTCCACAATCGATGCTTCGGTAAGCTCCACGATAACTGTTGTAGATTTTGAGGATTTAAGATCTATGTTGCCATGTAGTTCTGCTAATTGTTTCGGAGCAGAGGTGTTTGCGTTGTTTGTTTGTGCGAATGCTCCCATTCCGAATGAAGAAAATACTAATAAAAACGCAAATAAAACTAGTAAACCTTTTAATGTTCGTTTTTTACCCATGACCAAAGCTTCATCTCCCTAAACATACTATTGAGTTAGCCCTTATCCTTTTTAAAACTAGCACCTCCTTTTTCACATTTTTTTACAAGGCCCTTCCCAATACTCCATAAATTCTACCTTTTCCCTCCTTTGTCCTTGAGTAATTATTCCTATTGTTTTGACATTAAACTAAATACTTATGAGGCTATTTTCATAATTAATTTCGTATTTACTCGAGGTTTGTAGTTTTAAATCAATACTTGAAAATACATGACGAAAAATAGGATGGCATTGCGTATGCGGGTTTCAGATAAAGAAACTAATTTGTAGTGATAAAGTTTTACGAATTAGAAGAAGATAGTATTAGAAAGGAGGGATGCGAAATGTCTGCGATTAAATGGTTAGTAGGATGGAGCGTTGTGCTTGCGTTGTTTGTGGTTGGCTCGATTGGTGTATTTGCCGAAACACAACCTTTGGAGCCGATACAAAAAATTGAGGTCGAAATAAACGATGATTATTTTAACCCAAAAGAAATCGCGATTCCTAGTGGAAAACCGTTTGTGTTAGTCATGAAAAACAACGGCGTTAAGGAACATACCTTCACAGTAGAAAAGCTTGGAATTGACTATGTAGTGAAACCAAAACAAATAAAAATAGTGACTGTGGAACCGAAACAGTCCGGTACATATGAATTGATATGTAGATACCATGCCAAGGAAGGGATGGTCGGACAGGTAGTCGTCAAATAACAAGGCAAGGCCAACTGGCCCTGCCTCGTTTTAAAATCATTCAGCCGAAGTAGGAGACTTCTGCCGAATAAAGTTAAAGCCCCCGGCGGATGCCACGATTTTTTAAAGGAAATTTTCCAGCA
>NZ_JBALOX010000196.1:4302-7537 GCF_036965165.1 Bacillus sp. JJ1521
TGTGGGCCTAAAAATCGGGCGCAAATACGCCAAGGCGCAATTGATTTAAGCCGCTCGTTCTTTTTTTGCAAAAAGATAGATTGAACTAACTAGCAGTATAAGAATTAATAGAATGGACACCGTCAAGGATAGAGCAAATTGTTTATCCGGGCTTCCTGTTAATAGAAGCTTGCTTGCATGTGTTGAAAGTCTCGCTGGGCTCCATGTCATCCATTTTGATAATAGTGAAGTGAGTGCGGAAAGTCCAATCGCTACCAATAACGACATAAATGCCACAAAAATATTGCTTTTAAATAGTGAGCTTAATAGAAGTGTAACTGTCACAAGGAAAACCAGCCACGTTCCATAAACAAGCGAACCCTTCATTAAGTCTCCAAATCCAATATCACCAATTAAAATACCCGTATAATACCAAGATGCTATGATTCCTAGTAAAAATGAACCTATTGTCATCAACACGATACTGACCCATTTTGACGTAATATAATTTGCAAACGAAACAGGTTTTACGAGAATGATATCGGACACACCGCTGTTTTTCTCAGCCGCTACAATTCCCATGAACGCTAGCACCAACACAAGTACTCCGATCTGGCTGTATTGACCAAAGGTTTGCACGATGACCTCTTGTGGCGATGGAATCGGTATTTCAAAGACCGCTCCCTCTGGCAGTTCACCCGCTGCTTTGATTATCTCCGGTAAATAATACGAAGTGACCGGCTGCATGATTCCTAATAAAATGAAGAGAAGTGGAATCCATAGGATTTTATAATTCCGAGTCATTTCTATCCATTCTTTTTTAAATAATACCGACCATTGCCTCATGATTTCACCACCTTCATGAATACATCCTCGAGGGACGATTGCCCAATTTTAAACGTTGAAACTGGTATTTTTTTAATCAAGATATCTTGTAAAATAGCATTTCGTGCTGCATCTAGCTGTGTTACGACGATTGTTGCAGCCGTGCGCTCAACAGTTACTTCATGAACTGACTCGATTGCTGTTAAGCCGTTTGCCCAGTCTGCGATATCCGTTTCTGCCTCGATGACAATCACATCATGCTGATGCTTTTTTCGTAAACCTTCGAGCGTTTCACTTAACGCCAATTCACCTTTACGAATGATGACAATATCATCACAAACCTCCTCTGCATCATGCAACACATGAGTTGAGAAAAGAATCGTTGTTTTCTTTTTCAATTCTCGCATCATTTCAATGACCTCGCGGCGGCCAACAGGGTCAAGGGCGGATACAGGTTCGTCAAGCATGACAAGCTTTGGCTCATGAATCATCGCCTGTGCAATTCCTAAGCGCTGCTTCATTCCACCAGAAAAACCACCGATCTTCTTTTTCTTCGCATCAGCGAGTCCGACTAATTCGAGTAACTCATCCGCTTTTTGCTGGGACTCCTGTTTCGATAAATAAGCAAGCTGGCCAACATAGACTAAAAATTCATTTGTCGACATCCAGTTGTAAAAAACAGGGTGCTGTGGCAGGTAGCCAATGTATTTACGATTGTCGCCATTTTCCATGCCATCAAATGCAACTTTTCCAGAGGTTGGGTGAAGGAGTCCCGCTAGCATCCGTAGCGTTGTTGTTTTTCCAGCGCCGTTTGGACCAAGCAGAGCGGTACAGCTACCTTTTTTAATCTCAAAGGAAAGATTGTTTACCGCTGTCTCCTTCCCGAACTGCTTCACTAAATTTTCGATTGAGACTAGAGTTTCCGTCATCCTATCTCTTCCTTCCAATTACAAAATAGAGAATTGGGCCAATCGTACTGACCAATAGGATAACAAACACCCATAAAATCTTCGGTCCATTTGTTTGTTCACTTCTTACAAGGTCAATTAAAGCTGTCACCATCAAAATCAAAGAAATCACAATAATCGGTGCGATAAGCGCCCAGTTAATAGCTGCCATAGTCGATCACGTTCCTTTCAAATGTTTTTCCGAAGATAGTACGTTTGAGGTTTGGAAAAAGTTCAGTGGGATTCTAAAAGATTTTTGACCTGAGGGAAACGCACATAGTCCCATCAAAAAAACCGACTACTCAATTTGAGTAATCGGTTTGAGATTATTAGCTAAAGTTGCCACCACAGCTAGACTACTGTTTCTCTTAAGCCTTACGCTTTTGCCATTCCGATTGAAGCATCAGTTGAGTTTGCATTTTCCTCTTCACCTGAGTCTTCATCGTCAGCAGGAGTGCCTTCTTTGTCTGCTGGCTTCTTACTGTCTTCTGGTTTCTCTTCTTCTTTAGGTTGCTTGTCTTCTGCAGGTTGCTTGTCTTCTTCCTTATTAGCAGCTTCTTTGTCGTCTGCACCTTGCTCACTATTTTCAAGTGTCGTTACAGATTGTCCAAAGTACTTAATCGGATCAATAGCTACTCCGTTGTTACGAATTTCAAAGTGTACGTGAATTGCTGCCTCTGTGTCATATTGGTTTTCGCCAGCCATTCCAAGGACTTCACCTTGTTCAACTACGTCACCTTTTGCCACTTTTAAGTCTGCAAGTGATTGATACATTGTGACTACACCGTCAGTGTGCTCGATTTCCACAACATTTCCGTGTAGTGGATCCTTTTCTGCACGTGTTACTGTTCCTGCTAATGATGCAACCACTTCAAATGCTTTCCCGTCTTTAGCGACGATGTCAATTCCTTTGTTAGGGGAATAAATATTGTTATAGACTACAAGAGCCGCTTCTTGCTTTTCAGCTGAAGCCTCTGCGTCATAAAATTCCCTAAACACTTGGATTGCATTTTCGTCAATGACAGGCATCTTAAATTTTTCTGCAGCTTGGTTTACCGGTACGCTTGGTTGGTCACCTGTAGCTGTTCCTGGCTGATTTTCACCATATTTCAAATCATCCTTCGCTACATCGTTTTTGCCCGTGAACCATAAAACCGCGGTTAGAATGAGTGCTGCACTTACTAAATAGATTGCTGGAAATACCCAACGCTTTCTAAATAAGCGTTGTAAACTTGATTTTTGAGAAGTACGTTTCTTTTCTTCCTCTCTCATGTTTATCACCTCAGCAACCATTCTGAACAGATTCGCGGAATTATATACATTTTCAAAAAATTTTTTTCGATTATTTTTCGACAAAGCCCAAAATATTATTCATAGATTCGAAAATTTTTCGTGAAAGGGGTCTAGTTGGACGGTGTTTTTTTGTGTGAAGTGTGGTTTTGAGGGGGCGGGCGGTTCGGTGGTTCCGGAGCTGATGCAGGGGT
>NZ_JBALOX010000197.1:0-6212 GCF_036965165.1 Bacillus sp. JJ1521
TGCCAATGCTTAAGAAAATTTTAAAATCATATGATTATACCCTGGTTGTTGCTGTATTTCTTTTATGTTCTTTTGGACTAGTCATGGTCTATAGTGCAAGCATGGTCATTGCCTCAGCCCCAAAGTTTGGAGAAAATCCATCCTTCTTTTTTGATAGACAAAAATTAGCCTTACTCGCTGGTACAACTGCACTTTTGATTACCATGATCATACCGTATAAAATATATGCAGCAAAACGACTTCTCCTTTTCATTGTTCTAGGTTCTGTAGGAATGCTATTAATGGTATTTGCCATAGGTCATACTGCTAATAATGCACAAAGCTGGATTATGGTAGGAGCAAGGGGAATACAACCGGCGGAATTTACCAAATTGAGTGTTATTATCTATCTAGCCGCTGTTTATTCTAAAAAACAGGCATATATCAACCAATTTGGGATTGCAGTCATGCCTCCAATTGTTTTTATCCTCTTCATTTGTATGACAGTAGCAATTCAGCCCGATTACGGGACAGCCTTTATCATCGGTTTAATTGCTGTATCAATCATTGTGTGTTCAGGTTTGGGAATGAAAAGCTTAGGTAAACTTATCTTGCTTGGCCTTATTACGGCAGTCCTGTTATCTCCGTTTTTATATTTTTTATCGGATGGAGGCATATTATCTGAAGGAAGAATGGGACGCTTTTTAGGTTTTATGAATCCGTTTGAAGATGAAAAGAATGGCTATCAATTGGTGAACTCTTACATAGCCTTAGGTGCTGGTGGATGGAAAGGCCTTGGGTTAGGACAAAGTATTCAAAAGTTTAATTACCTACCAGAAGCCCATACAGATTTCATAATGGCAATAATTGCTGAAGAATTAGGTTTATTTGGAGTCTTATTTGTATTATTATTGTTAGCATATATTGTTTTTCGAGGATTCCAAATTGCAAGAAAATGTACAGACCCATTTGGAAGTTTACTTGCTATTGGTATTTCCTCCATGATTGCAATTCAAACCTTTATAAATCTAGGAGGTTTAACAGGGTTGATTCCAATCACTGGGGTTACATTGCCATTTATTAGTTATGGAGGTTCATCACTTTTGTTATTAATGGCCTCTATGGGAATTCTAATTAACGTTTCCATGTTTACAAACTATCAATCTATGTATCGCGGAAAAGAAAAACAACCGCAAGATCAACCAGCTCGAACATTCCAAAAAAACTATGTCTCTTATAGATAAAAAATCTATATGTTGATGATAAATTATTTTATTTTTTTAAAATGTGTAAATAAAGAAGGAGGATTTATATGGAAAAGCGCATCAAGAAGGTTTTAGTTGCCAATCGAGGAGAAATTGCAATACGTGTTTTTAGGGCATGTACAGAGTTAAATATACGTACAGTTGCTATCTATTCAAAGGAAGATGCAGGCTCTTATCACCGCTATAAAGCGGATGAGGCTTATTTAGTTGGTGAAGGAAAGAAACCAATTGATGCATATTTGGATATTGAAGGAATTATTAATATTGCAAAAGAAAATAATGTCGATGCAATCCACCCAGGTTATGGATTTTTATCTGAGAATATTGACTTTGCAAGAAGATGTGAGGAAGAGAATCTTATTTTCATCGGCCCTAACACTTCACATTTAGATATGTTTGGTGACAAGGTAAAGGCAAGACACCAAGCAGAAAAAGCTGAAATCCCAGTAATTCCAGGTAGTGATGGACCATTAAAAAACTTAGAAGATGCAGTAAAGTTTGGAGAAGAGTACGGTTATCCTGTAATCATCAAGGCATCACTTGGTGGAGGCGGACGCGGAATGCGTATTGTCCGTAATAAAGCTGGAATTAAAGAATCGTATGAACGTGCTAAATCAGAAGCTAAGGCAGCATTTGGCAATGATGAAGTCTATATTGAAAAGCTAATTGAAAACCCGAAACATATTGAAGTTCAAATTATTGGTGACAGTCATGGGAATATTGTTCACCTCTATGAGCGCGATTGCTCGGTTCAAAGACGTCACCAAAAAGTGGTTGAGGTAGCACCAAGTGTTTCATTATCTCAAGAATTACGCATAGACATTTGTGATGCTGCGGTTAAATTAATGAAAAATGTTCAGTACGTGAATGCTGGAACTGTTGAATTCCTTGTAGCGAACGATGAGTTCTACTTTATCGAAGTAAACCCACGTGTACAGGTTGAACATACCATTACGGAAATGATTACTGGTATTGATATTGTTCAAACTCAAATCCAAGTTGCTGAAGGTCATTCCTTGCATAGTAATGAC
This sequence comes from Bacillus sp. JJ1521, assembly GCF_036965165.1. Lineage (NCBI taxonomy): Bacteria > Bacillati > Bacillota > Bacilli > Caryophanales > Bacillaceae > Bacillus > Bacillus sp. JJ1521. The sequence goes on from NZ_JBALOX010000197.1 coordinate 2,276, forward strand.
ATTGGCATTCCAGCACAGGAAGATATAAACACTCATGGGTATGCGATCCAATCCCGTGTAACAACAGAAGATCCGTTAAATAACTTTATGCCTGATACAGGTAAAATAAGTGCATATAGAAGTGGTGGCGGATTTGGTGTTCGTCTTGATGCCGGAAACGGATTCCAAGGTGCGGTTATTACACCATATTATGATTCATTATTAGTTAAACTATCTACACAAGCTTTAACCTTTGAGCATGCTGCATCCAAAATGGTCAGAAACTTGAAGGAATTCAGAATCCGTGGAATTAAAACAAATATTCCTTTCTTAGAAAATGTTGTAAGGCATGAAAAATTCTTATCAGGTGAATATGATACTTCTTTTATCGATTCATCACCTGAATTGTTTATTTTCCCTAAACCAAAGGACCGCGGTACGAAGATGCTTTCCTATATCGGAAATGTAACAGTCAATGGATTCCCAGGGGTTGAAAAGAAAAGAAAGCCAGTGTTTGATAAGCCGTTTTTACCTAAAGTAAGACATGAGAGCTGCGTACCCGCAGGAACAAAGCAAATTCTTGATCAACATGGTCCAGAAGGAGTTGTGAATTGGGTAAAGGATCAAAAACAGGTTCTTTTTACGGATACAACATTCCGTGATGCTCATCAATCATTACTTGCAACAAGATTTAGAACGAATGATATCACTCATATCGCAGATCCAACTGCTAGATTATTGCCAGAGTTATTTTCGCTTGAGATGTGGGGTGGAGCAACATTTGATGTCGCATACCGCTTCTTAAATGAAGATCCGTGGGAGCGTCTTGCAACATTGCGTAAACAAGCTCCAAATATTTTATTCCAAATGCTGCTTCGTGCTTCAAATGCGGTCGGATATAAAAACTATCCAGATAATCTAATCCGTGAATTTGTTAAGGAGTCAGCTGAATCTGGAATCGATGTATTCCGTATCTTTGACAGCTTAAACTGGGTGAAGGGTATGACATTAGCGATTGATTCTGTTCGCGACAATGGAAAAATAGCAGAAGCTGCAATTTGTTACACTGGTGACATTAGTGATCCAACACGTACAAAATATGATTTACAATATTACAAAGACCTTGCAAAAGAACTCGAGCAATCAGGTGCACATATACTTGGAATCAAGGATATGGCAGGCTTGCTTAAGCCTCAAGCGGCTTATGCGTTAATTTCCGAATTGAAGGAGACAGTATCGATTCCAATTCACTTACACACACATGATACAAGTGGAAATGGATTATTCACTTATGCAAAAGCAATTGAAGCAGGTGTAGATATTGTTGACGTTGCGGTAAGCTCTATGGCGGGTCTAACATCTCAACCAAGCGCAAATTCATTATTATATGCGTTAGAGGGAACAGAAAGAAAGCCCGATCTTGCAGTAACAGCATATGAAGAGATTGCACGTTACTGGGAAGGTGTTCGCAAGTATTATCAAGATTTCGAGAGTGGTATGAATGCTCCGCATACTGAAATCTATGAGCATGAAATGCCTGGTGGACAATATAGTAACCTCCAACAACAAGCAAAGGGAGTTGGTCTCGGCTCAAGATGGGAAGAGGTTAAAGGAATGTATCGTCGTGTGAATGATATGTTTGGCGATATTGTTAAGGTAACACCTTCTTCTAAAGTAGTTGGAGATATGGCACTCTACATGGTTCAAAACAATCTTACCGAAGATGATATTTATGAAAGAGGAGAAACATTAGATTTCCCTGATTCAGTTGTTGAACTATTTGAAGGATATTTAGGTCAACCACATGGTGGATTCCCTAGAGAACTTCAACGAATTATTTTAAAGGGACGCGAGCCTATTGCTGTTCGTCCTGGAGAATTATTGGAGCCTGTTGATTTTAGTGATGTAAAAGATACCTTAACACACAGCCTAAGTCGCGATGTGACGAATAAAGATTTGATTTCATATGCGTTATATCCTAAGGTATTCATGGACTACCAGAAAACATTTGAGCAATTTGGCAATATTTCGGTTCTAGATACACCAACTTTCCTTTACGGAATGAGGCTTGGTGAGGAAATTGAAGTAGAGATTGAACAAGGGAAGACATTAATTGTTAAACTGGTTTCAATTGGTCAAGCCCAGCCAGATGGCACAAGGGTTGTCTATTTTGAATTAAATGGTCAGCCACGTGAAGTTATCATTAAGGATGTTAATATCAAATCAACGGTTGTTGCCAAACTAAAGGCAGATCGTGATAACGAAACACATATTGGCGCTACAATGCCAGGTACAGTGATTAAAGTACTAGTAGAAAAAGGCGATAAAGTTAATAAAGGTGACCACCTGATGATAACCGAAGCAATGAAGATGGAAACGACAGTTCAAGCTCCATTCGCAGGTGTAGTAAAAGATATTCACGTTGCAAACGGTGAAGCTATCCAAACAGGTGACCTTTTACTAGAACTTACAAAATAATCACCAAGAGCCCCAAAGACGAAAGCTTTGGGGCTTCTTTTATGCAAAAATAACCCGAGGGAGTTACCCTCGGGTTATTGTCTTACTGAACTGTTATGCTTCTATTCGAACTAATTGGTTCCTCATTTGCCTTTTGCGCTTCTGCTATTAATGCTATTTCATTTTTCTTACTTCTTGAAGTTAATAAAATGAAGTAACTAAAAACACCAAATAAACAAGAAATAAATAAAGCATGTACAAGTGAGATAAAAAGATTTAATTCAGAAAATACAATAACAGCACCTGAGACGACTTGTAAGGAAATTAAAACGAGAGCTATCATCCAGCCGTGATAAAGAACTTTTTCATGCTTATAATGCTTAACAATACGAATAGCAAGTATCAATACCCAAATAAACAAAATACCAGCTAGCAATCTGTGTCCCATCTGAACCCATTCATGCATTTGGGTAGGGAGACCAATATTGTTGTATGTACAAACTGGCCAATCAGGACAAGCAAGTGAAGCACCAACATGTCGTACCAATGCACCTGTATAAACGACAACTAAACTGTAAAGCGTTATTGCGTAAAACTGTTTTCTTAGATGTTTGTCAATCACTAGTGATTCGGCATCAAACTTTTTGTCGACTTCAAATATAAGCAATGTTAACAGCAGCACAGATGCAAAGGAAATGAGCGAAATTCCAAAATGGAGAGCTAGAACGATATCAGATTGTCCCCACATAACAGCTGCCGCACCAATCAATCCTTGTAATACTAAGAAAAAGAATGATATAAATGCTAAAAATTTTGTTTCTCTAATATGACCGATTGCTTTCCAAGCCCAGATTGATAGAGCAAGAACTAAGATCCCGACAACGCCAGAAACGACCCTATGACTTAGTTCAATCACTAGTTCAAACGTTATTTCATCTGGAATCAGCTGCCCATGACAAAGCGGCCACGAATCTCCACATCCAGCACCTGAGTCAGTTTTTGTTACAAGCGCACCACCGATTAACACAAACAACATGCCGATCGTTGTTAGAACGGATAACCATTTTAATGAACGGCCCAAAAAATCACCTTCTTACCTTAATAAAACATTTATGTTCTAGTATTCAAATTAATTTAAACCGATATTCATCTTATCTAATTGATAGATAAAATTCAAAGAAACGCCCTTTCTCGATATTACACAATTTACGAATTCTTTACAACCCACCTAAATTTGAAAAAAAATTATTATTGTAGTAAAAAAGGTTGAATATTTTGAAGGAGTTTGCTAGAAATAGATAGGGAGGAATTATTAATATTCGACAAGTTCCCAAAAACTTAGGTTTTACACTATTAGTATAGTGCAAATAGTATTTATATCGCGGTTTTGAAGTCACTCAAAGGTCACAAAAAAGTCATAAATTCTTAACGAAATGTTCACAAAAAACATTAGAAATGTGATTTAATATACAGAAAGGGTAGTTTTTAATATAATTTATAA
>NZ_JBALOX010000197.1:6268-11697 GCF_036965165.1 Bacillus sp. JJ1521
GCTTTATTTTAATTATTGCGTTTTTTAATACTGAAATAAGTACAAAATGGTTGTATGTCAATTTGTGATTATCAAAATACATAAACGATGAGGTTGTTAAGATTGCTGTAAGCAATACAATGCCTGTAATTGAAAGTATGGTTGAAAATAATAAGGAGGCTTCTCGATGACGACGACAAGGTCTGTACTCGGTACAGATGGAAAAATGCAAAACGAAGAAATTCGTGAACAGGAATATCGAACAACTGCCTATAAGGATTTCCTTGCACTCATAAAAATTGGGATTATTAATTCCAATCTTATAACCGCCTTCACTGGTGTTTGGCTAGCCTTGTTTTTTACAGGCAAGAGTTTTTTAGCAGAGTTAGATATTGTCTTATATACGCTTATAGGTTCTGCACTAGTAATAGGTGGTTCCTGTGCAGTGAATAATTACTACGATAGAGATATTGATCATGTAATGGAACGTACTAAAGTACGGCCAACTGTAACCGGTAGAATTAATCCGAATCATGTTTTAGGATTGGGTATAATACTCATACTAATAGGAACAGGATTTCTACTTCTCACAACAGTTACTGCAGCAGTAATTGGTTTAATCGGTGCTTTTTCTTATATATACTTATATACAATATGGTCAAAACGTAGATATACAATTAATACCGTAATCGGAAGTATATCAGGTGCTGTTCCTCCGCTCATTGGTTGGGCAGCGATTGACCCAGAATTACACATAATTGCGTGGTTCTTGTTTTTAATTATGTTTATCTGGCAACCCCCTCACTTTTTAGCACTAGCGATGAGACGGGTTGAAGAATACCGTGCGGCAGGAATCCCAATGCTACCAGTTGTTCACGGGTTTGCAATGACAAAGAGACAAATCATGATTTGGATTCTTTGCTTGCTTCCACTTCCTTTTTATATGTTTTCTTTAGGCGGTCTATTTGTTGTAATCGCAACCCTCCTTAATATCGGATGGTTAGTCCTCGGAATTCGAGGATTTAAAATGAAGGATGATATCAAATGGGCAAAACAAATGTTTGTTTACTCACTCAACTACTTAACGATCATGTTTGTAACTATGATCATTGTTACATTAGTGTAAGTGGGTTTCAAAATATAAATAATTCTTCTATTTCAGGTAGGGGGATTTAATATCTTTTTCATAAAGATAGCAGCAAAATATTATTGAAAGAGGGGTTTGATGAAGCTATGAAAAAATGGCTACCAAAAGTGCGCTTGTTTACATTGTTTAGTTTCATGGCGCTACTGTTAGCAGGGTGTGGGGAACCATTCGTTTCTGCACTTCAACCAGCGGGGGAAGTTGCAAAAATGCAGTACGATCTAATGATCCTAGCTACATTAATCATGGTAATCGTTATTGCGATTGTTACGGTTATCTTTATTATCGCCTTAGTCAAATTTAGACGCAAAAAAGTTGGTGAGGACAAGATTCCTAAGCAAGTCGAAGGAAATCACACTTTAGAAATCATTTGGACTACGATTCCAATTCTTTTGCTATTGGTTCTTGCAATTCCAACTGTATCGGCTACTTTTAAATTAGCTGACGTAAAAGCAATGGAAGGTGACACAAGGGATAAAGATGCAGTTGTTGTCAATGTAACTGCAAATTTATATTGGTGGGAATTTGAATACCCTGATCACAGCGTTGTAACTGCCCAGGAATTAGTTGTTCCTACGGATGAAAAAGTTTATTTTAACCTTATAGCAGCAGATGTAAAGCACTCATTCTGGATTCCGGCTGCTGGTGGTAAATTAGATACTAACACAGATAACGTTAATAAATTCTGGCTAGAGTTCAACTCTGAAAAAACAGAAGAGGCTGGCGGCTTATTATATGGAAAGTGTGCAGAACTTTGTGGACCTTCCCATGCCTTAATGGATTTCAAAGTAAAACCAGTACCACGTGCTGAATTTGATCAGTGGATCGACAGTATGGTTGCGGCTAAAGATGTTGACCATGTACCTGCAAATGATTTGGCTAAAGCTGGGGAAGAGCTATTTACTTCAAACAGCTGTATTTCATGTCATGCAATTAATCCTGGTGAAAAACGTCCGACTGCACCAAGCTTAGCTACTTTCGGGGATCGCACGAGTATCGCTGGTAAATTAGAATTCAACGAAGATAATCTGAAAAAATGGTTAAAGGACCCTGAATCAATTAAGCCTGGTAACAACATGACTGGAACTTATGATAATAAAGGTTTATCTGACCAAGACTTAGATGCATTAGCTGAATATCTAATGGGGCTTAAAATTGAAGATTAAGAATATGGAATAAGGAGGTCACATTGTGAGTACATTAACTCAGAAAAAAGGGTTTGGTGCTACTTTATGGGATTATTTAACTACAGTTGACCATAAAAAAATTGCCAAACTTTATATAATAGCTGGTGGTTTTTTCTTCCTACTTGGTGGGATAGAAGCCCTTATCATCAGGATTCAGCTTGCTGTACCTGATAGTAACTTTGTTACAGCTGGCTTTTTTAATGAAATCATAACAATGCATGGTACAACCATGATTTTCTTGGCAGCCATGCCGCTCTTACTCGGATTTATGAATGCCGTCATGCCACTGCAAATTGGTGCCCGTGATGTTGCGTTCCCATTTGTAAATGCCTTAGGTTTCTGGTTATTCTTCTTCGGAGGAGTTTTCCTTAACTTAAGTTGGTTCATGGGTGGTGCGCCTGATGCAGGTTGGACTTCTTATGCATCACTTGCTTTACACTCTGAAGGTCATGGTATTGATTTCTATGTACTAGGACTTCAAATTTCAGGTATCGGTACTTTAATTGGTGGTATTAACTTCTTAGCAACAATTATCACAATGAGAGCACCTGGTATGACTTATATGCGTATGCCATTATTCACATGGACTACGTTTGTAGCATCAGCTTTAATTCTATTTGCATTCCCTCCATTAACTGTAGGGTTATTATTAATGATGTTTGACCGTATTTTTGGTACAGCGTTCTTCGTACCATCAATGGGTGGAAATACAATTATTTGGGAGCATTTATTCTGGATCTTCGGTCACCCAGAAGTGTATATCTTAATCCTCCCAGCATTCGGTATTTTCTCTGAGATATTTGCTACATTCTCAAGAAAACGACTATTCGGATACTCTTCAATGGTATTCGCAACAGTATTAATTGGTTTCCTAGGATTCATGGTGTGGGCTCACCACATGTTTACAACTGGTTTAGGACCAATTGCAAACTCAATTTTCGCGGTTGCTACAATGGCAATTGCCATACCGACTGGTATTAAAATCTTTAACTGGCTCTTCACTATGTGGGGCGGTTCAATGAAATTTACAACACCTATGTTATATGCAGTTGCATTTATTCCATCATTTATCATGGGTGGGGTAACTGGTGTTATGTTAGGTTCTGCACCAGCTGACTATCAGTATCATGATACGTATTTTGTAGTTGCTCACTTCCACTATGTTATTGTAGGTGGAGTTGTTTTAGCAGTATTCGCGGCAACACACTACTGGTGGCCAAAAATGTTTGGTAAAATACTAAATGAAACTTTAGGTAAAATTACTTTCTGGTTGTTCCTAATTGGTTTCCATTTAACATTCTTTATCCAACATTTCCTTGGTCTAATGGGTATGCCTCGTCGTGTATTTACATTCTTACCTAACCATGGTTGGGAAATTGGAAACTTAATAAGCTCTGTTGGAGCTGCATTTATGGCAGCTGGAGTACTTGTTCTTCTTTATAACGTTGTGATTACATCTATTAAAGGAGAATACGTATCAGGTGATGCGTGGGGAGATGGCCGTACACTAGAGTGGGCAATTTCATCACCACCACCAGAATATAACTTTGCACAATTACCATTAGTTCGTGGCTTAGATGCTTTCTGGGTAGAAAAAATGCAAGGCAAAAAAGAAATGACTCCTGCAGAACCGCTTGGAGACGTTCATATGCCAAATAGCTCTTTCTTACCTTTCATGATTTCATTCGGATTGTTCGTTGCGGCATTTGGTTTCTTACACCATCCAGATGGTGTTAGTTGGTCAGTTCCAGTTATGATCATTGGAGGAATCATTACATTTGGTTCCATGTTCTTACGTTCAATCATTGATGACCATGGCTACCATATTCATAAAGCTGATTTAATGGATGATGATGACAAGAAAGGGGTTGAGGCATAATGCATGTGGAAGAAAAATTAACAGCTGAAACTTTTCCTGCAGAGCCTGAAAAAGCGACCCTTGAAGGAAAAAATAAATTTATTGGTTTTTGGCTCTTCCTTGGAGGCGAGACAGTTCTTTTCGCTTCCCTATTTGCAACATATTTAGCATTACACAAAAGTAATGGTACAGGACCAGCTTCACAAGATTTGTTCGAAATACCACTTGCTTTTGCAATGACAATGATTCTTTTAACAAGTTCATTAACAAGTGTATATGCTATGTACCACATGAAGAACTTTAACTTTAAGAAAATGCAGATTTGGTTAGGTCTAACTGTACTGCTTGGTGCAGCTTTCCTTGGATTAGAAATCTATGAGTTTAACCACTATGTGCATCTAGGCCATACAATCACAGGTAGTGCATTTGGATCAGCATTCTATTTACTTGTTGGAACTCACGGTGCTCACGTACTATTTGGATTATGTTGGGCTCTAACAATTATGTTTAGAAACGCCAACCGTGGATTAGATTTATATAATGCACCTAAGTTTTATGTCTTTAGCCTTTACTGGCACTTTATTGACGTAGTATGGGTGTTCATCTTTACTGTTGTATATCTAATGGGAATGGTGGGATAAACACATGGCGAATAATACAAATAACACAAATGTTGATTTAGCTTATCGTAGAAGAAAAAGTGCGGAAGAAATGAAGCAACATGTTATTTCTTTTGCTCTGATGATTTTTCTTACTATCATTGCTTTTATTGCAGTTGGATCTGGTCAATTTTCACCTTACGTTGTTGTACCATTAATCCTACTTCTTGCTGTAGTTCAGGTTATCTTACAGTTGTTTTACTTCATGCACATGAATCATAAAGGACATGAAGCACCAAAAATGTTCCTATTCTCTGGAGTATTGATTGCTGCTGTAACCGTTCTATGCTTTATGACAATCATTTGGTGGTAAGAGTCGGAAAAAGTCGGTGTAAAAGCCGGCTTTTTTTCAATCTTTAGGACTTTTCATCTTTAGACAAAAAATGTTCATAAATGGTTTGTTTGCATGGCTATTTCCCTAAAGGTATAATTAATAGTATGTCTATATTGTTAACTTTTTTCAGTAGAAGTTCACAACTTCTGTAAGTGGTGATAATTGCAAGAAAACTAACCAATTTAGTGGGGGCTGAAACCTCGGCTGAATAAAGTTATAGCTTCCGACGGAGACATGCGATTTTCAAGGAAAGTTTTCGAGCATAGGA
>NZ_JBALOX010000197.1:11717-13266 GCF_036965165.1 Bacillus sp. JJ1521
ACCCACCTCGTGTGGGCCTAAAAATTCTGACCGCAAATACACCAATGCGGTTTGATTTTACTAAAAGGGGTGAGTTGAAGATGTCTATCGATATCTTTGGTTTTCGGGCATTATGGAGTCCCTATTTTTTAGCTTCACTTGTAGTTATTACGCTACTCTATTTTTTGATTGTCGGTCCATGGAGACATCGATTTGCTCATTCTGAACCTACATCAGTAAACACAAAGATTTTATTTGCGATAGGGATGATCCTACTCTATGCTTGTAAAGGTAGTCCAATTGATTTATTAGGTCATATGACGATGACTGCCCATATGACGCAAATGGCTGTTCTTTATTTAATTGTACCGGCATTTTTTATTTTGGGTGTGCCAAATTGGTTATGGAGAAAATTTATAAATCTCAAAGTCATAAAGCCACTTTTTACATTTCTTACAAAGCCTTTAATTGCATTAGTTATTTTTAACGGCTCATTCTCTATGTATCATATCCCACTAATTTTTGACTTTGTAAAAACAAATGTATTCATTCATGCTGCAACGACGATTTTTATTTTTATTGCTGCCTTCTTTATGTGGTGGCCGTTAATCAATAAATTAGAAGAGTGGAACACATTACATGGTCTCAAAAAAGTTGGGTATATTTTTGCTGATGGGATGTTATTAACACCTGCTTGTGCGCTCATCATTTTTTCGGATACTGCAATGTATTCAACCTATACAGATCTTAGTGCATGGATGAATGCTCTCGCACTTTGTGTACCAGCTTCCATGCTGTCTAGTATAAATCTTACGGGTCCAGAAATGTTTAACTTCATGCCGCCGCTTGAAGATCAACGTACTGGCGGTGTAATAATGAAAATTATTCAAGAGTTTGTGTACGCGATATTACTAGCCAAAGTATTCTTTGAATGGGTTCGTAAAGAGCGTGAACAAGAAAAATTACTAGATGAGCAATTACTTGAAAAGCAACAATTGCTTGAACCACAAACAAATTAAAGAGAAATACGATAAGAGAGGTCAAACATGAATTTACCGATTCTGCCTACATTGAGCACGACATTTATCATTTTAAGTGCAGTAACTGTTGCCATCGGTTGGTATTTAATTAAACAGAAAAAAATTGAAGCTCATAAAAAAACGATGAAGACTGCAGCTATTTTTGCTTTAATATTCTTCATTATTTATATGTCAAGAACGGTTTTTATCGGGAATACATCATTTGGCGGTCCTGACGATGTGAAGGTGTACTACACGATTTTCTTAATTTTTCACATCTTCCTTGCTACAACTGGTGCGATATTCGGAGTCGTTACATTATATCTTGGCTATAAAAATAAAATTGCAAAGCATCGTAAGCTTGGACCAATTACAAGCATCATTTGGTTTTTCACAGCTTTAACAGGTGTAGCAGTATACTTCTTACTGTATGTCTTTTATAAGGGTGGAGAAACAACATCCTTGTTAAAAGCAATTTTAGGTTTTTGATTAATTTAGATTTCATTGTTTGTAATATGTTTAAGGTGTTCTAGAATACAATATTCTAGAGC
>NZ_JBALOX010000198.1:0-4913 GCF_036965165.1 Bacillus sp. JJ1521
GCTATTTTCGTTACTTCAGGAAGTATTGCCGCTTGCTTAGACGTCAACTGTAAATTGGTTGATCCCCTCAAACTAGAGGTTAATCCTCTATTAGTGATATAATTTATTTTTGATAATAACAAAGATGTAAGGGTTTTCCCTCATGAGAGTGGGTGGCATGTTGTTTTTTTCATTACGAAATCGTTTATTACTCATTTTTACGTGTCTATTAACAATTCCATTTATTATTTTATCTATTATGATTCCTAGCTTATTTGCGTCCGTAATACGAGAACAGACTCAAGAGCTGACTATCGAAATGATGGATCAATATTTGCTTTATGTGGAATCTATTACAACGCAGGCAGAGGATATTAGCAAGCAAGTACTAGTTAACGAAACAACTCAAGAATGGCTAAGGGCAACTAAAAATAGTGCTCAGGGTGAAGAAAGTGAAATGCTACAAAATCAGCTAAGAGAGCTTCTGGCCTCAGTAATGATCAACAATTCAAATGGAATTTCCATTTCAGTGCAATTGAATGATGGTACTAGCACTTGGGGTTATAATGAATCCCTAGATGAAACAGAATGGTTCCAAGACTTTCATGAAAATGAACAACGTTTTGTAAAGTCACATCTGGACCCTTATCAACCAAATCGTGAGATGAGCATTAGACCGGTTAATAGCTATCTATTGCCTCTTATTGATACAAATACGTTTATTCCAAGTGGGGTTATCAAGGTGAATTTTCCAACAACTTTGCTTGAAACAGCTTTAGACCAAATCAGTATCGGAAAAAATGGTCACGCGTATTTAGTAGAAAGTAATGGAGAAAATGTTTTAACTGGGAAATTAGATACACCAAATGAGATCATAAAGCGAAGCTTGGACCAAATTACAAATAATACCTCTCAAAAAGGTTTAATTCAGGTTCCAAATAATAAGGAAGAGTATCTTGTCTTTTATCAAAAATTACCAGTTGGTGACTGGATCTTAATAAGTGAAGTAACTAAGTCTGATTTATTCTCAAAAGTGAATCTTTTGCAACGGAATTTATTGATTACAAGTATATTTTTATTTTTATTAACAATAGTAGCATCTTTCGTACTTTCGTCTACAATAACAGGTCCTTTAGGAAAATTAGCGAAAGCAATGAGTTTTATAGAAAGAGGAGATTTTGTAGGGGCAAAAAGGTTTATGCCTAAGATTAAATCTCAAAATAGTGAAGTTGGTTATCTAATCAAAGTTACTAATCATACAATAGAACAATTAAAAAAACTAATTGAAACAGAATATAAAGCTAATTTGCGGAGAAAGGATGCAGAATATAAAGCTTTATTACTACAAATCAATCCTCATTTTCTAAATAATACTCTTGAAATTATGGGGAGCCTAGCTGTTCAAGGGAAAAACAAAGAAGTAATGAATGTAAGTATTTATTTAGGGAGAATGTTACGGTATTCCTTAAATACAAAAAATAAGGTTGTTGATCTAGGTGAGGAACTAAATTATATAAAAAACTATACAGACATACTTAAGTTAAGGTATGGAGATATGATCAATATCAATATGGAGATTGATCCAGAAACTAAAACTCTCCCTATTATTAAATTCATTTTGCAGCCACTTGTGGAAAATGCGGTAAAATATAGCTTTAGTGAAAAAATGGAAGCTACAATTTCTATTAAAACTAAAAAAAACGAAGACCATATTAAGATAATTATAGAGGATAAAGGGATAGGTATGTCCGATGAAGTTATTTCAGGCCTTTTAGAATCAAATGAAGAAATAGATGTATTAGATAGTAAAGGGAATAGTATTGGGCTAAGAAACGTCCTTGGACGTTTAACTCTATATTATGGGGAAGCCTTTTCCTATGAAATCGACTCAATATTGAATGAAGGTACAATAATTACGTTATGTATAGAGTTGGAGCGGGGTGATATACATGATTAAAGTACTAATCATTGATGACGAGATACAAATTCGTAAAGGGTTACGGTTGAAAGTGAATTGGGAAAAAGAGGGGTTTGAAATTGTTGAAGAGGCTTCAAATGGAAAAGAGGCACTTGGGATACTCGAAAAGACGGACATCGATCTAGTAATTACAGATATGAGAATGCCAATTATGGATGGCGTTGAATTGGCAAAACGATGTCATATCGAATATCCACACGTGAAAATTGTTGTACTATCAGGTTATTCTGATTTTGATTATGTAAGGAACTCACTGAAACAAGGGGTAAAAGACTATTTATTGAAACCAGTTGCACCTGATGAATTGGAAGAATCTTTAAGGAAAATTCGAGAAGAGATTAAGGAAGAAAATAAGAAACAAGCAGAGTTAGATAGGATGAACCTACTGGCTAATTTACACCTACAAGAAATGCAAGAACAATACATACTTTATTTAGTGAAAGAGGAGAGGCTACAACCCGATATTGTAAAAGAAAGACTAAAGCAATTACAATTAGAGGAACTTTTAAATGAAAATGCAAAAGTTCAATTTATTACCGTTGAAATGAGAGAATACAGTGATCCTATTAAGTTAGAAGAACTTAAGCTCCCTTTTCAAATGTTGTGTAGAGAGATTGCTCAAGAACAAGAAGGAACATACTTGTTTAATGACCCTAACTATGCGAATATGGTCCAATTTTTACTGATCATAAACTCAAACACACAAACATCTACTAGTACTTTTCAACTAGTAAAGAGAATCCAACAATCCATTACCAAGTATTTGAGAGTGGATACTGTAATCGGTATTGGTAATGTTGTAAATGGTCTGACAGAATATAGAACCGGTTATATTTCAAGTTTACTTGCTTGGAGTCAAAGTCAAATTGGGGCAAAATCTCAGGTTATAGATCAAACAGTTACGAGAGAAGAGGTTTTTGACTTTTCACCTAATATAGAGAAAAGGTTAACCAATGCGATTGAGAATGCTGATATGCTAGCTTTTAAGGAAAACATACAGTCCATACTTGGGGGAATAAAGAATCAGTCAGTTTTGTCATTTTCATTTATAGCCAATCATGTATTATTTCTGTTAGGATCTTTGGCTAAAAAATATGACGTAGAGACAAATGACATAAATAATGCCGTTTGGAATTGTCAACAAAATATCTGGAAACTAAACTCCCAATATAAAGTGAAAGAGGATCTAATCCTGCTAGCGCAGTTAATTATGGAAAGAGTTCGTCAGACCCGTTTTTCAAATAAGGCAATAATCGACAGTGTTCGAAACTATGTAGACCTTCATTATGCCAGTGAAATATCGCTAACCACCCTGTCTAACCTTTTTCATATTAATAGTGCTCATTTATCAGAAACATTTAAACATCATGTTGGCAAGAACTTTAGCGATTATCTAGTTAACTTGAGGATGGAAAAGGCAGCTGAATTACTTAAAGATAATCAGCTTAAAATTATTGATGTTGCAAACTTAGTAGGCTTTTCTAGCTCAGGATATTTTAGCACAGTATTTAAGAAACACTATGGACAAACTCCTATTGAATTTAGAAATGCCATATCCTGGAATGGTTAAAAAGGAGGGATATGTTTGAAAAAATGGTGGCCAGTAGTTATGATCATTGTTTTATTGGGTATAGCAAGTGCTATTATTTATCCTTCTTCAATAAACCAAAGCGACAAAGATGGTAAAGGGGAGGTAACTGGGCAAATTGAACTAACTTTCATACGGAATCTAGGAAATGACGCTTTCAATCAAGCTTATGAAGAGATAATTGCTGCCTTTGAAGCGAAGCATCCCCATATCAAGATTAATATGCAATCCATGCATTGGGCACATGAATATGAATTAAGATTGCGTACAGAATTGGTAGCTGGTAACCATCCCGATATTATAGCAATTGATAGCCCTAACTTAGCTCTTTATGCAAATGCAGGGTTTCTCTTATCAATCGATTCGTATATGAAAGAGGCGGGTTATATAGAAGATATACCCAAAGGGTTATTAAATGGTTTAACCTATAATGATGAAATCTATCTTGCGCCTATTGTAGAGCCTAGTATCGCCCTGTTTTACAATATGAATCTCTTCAGAGAGAATGGAGTCCCTTTCCCTCCAAATGATCCAAACAATCCACTGACATGGGATGAGGTTTTAGAAATTGCCAAAAAGATTAATAACCCAGAAAAGGGAGTAATAGGAATTGATCCAGGTCAGGGATTTGGGGGTGGGGAAGGCCCTGCTTATTTTAAAATGCCTCTCCTTTGGCAGTTTGGGGCTGAAGTGTTAAGCCCTGATGCAACTACAGCTGAAGGTTTTTTAAATTCAAAAGAAGCATTAAAAGCATTGCAATTTTATCAAGATTTATACCAAAAACATCATGTAGCAGCAGTTGAATTACCTCCGTATGCTTTTGAAACGGATAAGCTCGCTATGACTGTACTGGGCTCTTGGCACATAGAAGAATTGCAAAAGTATCCTGGTTTTATTCTCGGTGAAGATTTTGGCGTGACCCCTTTGCCGAAGGCTATATCCCAAGTTGCACCTAATGGTGGTTGGGCACTCGGGATTTCTTCTAAAACAAATCACCCAAATGAAGCATGGGAATTTGTTAAATTTGCAACTGGTAAAGAGGGTTCTGAAATATTCGTTGAAATGACAGGAGATTTACCTGCAAGATTTTCGGTAGCCCAAGAAATTCCAAAGCTTAATGAGTATCCTCAAAATATTTTTATTGAACAAGGACAAAACCACTCAAAGAACAGACCGGTTACTCCAGCCTATCCTGTGATAAGTGAGGCCGTTAAAGATTTATTTGAAGACGTCGGGAAAAACGGGAAGGATGTCAAGGCTGCTGCTAATGAAGCGGTAGTGAAAATAAATAATAGTTTAAATGAAATGAAAAATTATAAACAGTAATCCTCTAGTTCAAAAACTAGGGGATTTTTTTCTGTAGATTAC
>NZ_JBALOX010000198.1:4945-11633 GCF_036965165.1 Bacillus sp. JJ1521
TTTTATATCTAGAATCTTACTAAGTAAATTAATGTAAGCGATGACAAGTTCCGAAAATATTAAAGGTTATAAACCAAAAATATTAAAATCTTATCCAAATTTATTTTGTTATATTTAGAGCGTAATGAAAGGGATTTCATTAACGTAGCAATTTAAACCTAAGTGGATAGGAGGTAAAGACAGTGCCTGAGATAGCAGAAACAAAGCAGGCCATCCAAGTTAGCAAGCCTAGGAAAGTGAATCGACAACTAGAGTATATTAAAAAGAATTATATTCTCTACTTGCTTATCGCACCTGCTGTTATCCTTACAATCATATTTAAATATATCCCAATATATGGGGCATTAATTGCATTTAAGGACTATAGTCCAATCAAGGGGATTATGGGAAGTGAATGGGTAGGATTTAAACACTTTACCGATTTTTTGACATCACCCAACTTCCTGCAAATTTTAGTAAATACGATTAAATTAAGTTCTTTTGAGCTTCTAATCGGATTTCCGATACCAATTATATTGGCTCTTATGCTAAATCAGCTAAGAAAGTCAGGTGTCAAAAAGAATATCCAATTAGTCCTATATGCACCACACTTCATTTCAGTAGTGGTCATTTCCGGAATGATATTCCTTTTTCTTTCACCGGTCGGACCTATTAATACGATATTAGGACTTTTCACAGACAAACCAATCTCATTTATGTCTAATCCAGATTATTTTAGATCAATTTATATTTGGTCTGGTGTATGGCAGGGAGCTGGTTGGGCTTCTATCATTTATGTAGCAGCACTCGCGAATGTAGACCCACAACTGCATGAAGCAGCAACATTGGATGGGGCATCATTACTACAACGTATTTGGCATATTGATCTGCCTACTCTAAAGCCTGTTATGGCTGTACTATTTATTTTGGCTGCTGGCGGAATTATGGGCATAGGATTTGAAAAAGCCTATCTGTTACAAACATCGATGAACATACCATCATCAGAAATTATAGCAACCTATGTATATAAACGAGGTTTGCTCGCAGGAGATTATTCATTTGCTACCGCTGTTGGATTATTTAACGCAGTTGTAAACGTTATCTTACTAGTGTTTGTTAATCAGGTAGTGAAAAAACTGAATGAAGGCGAAGGTCTTATGTAAGGAAGGAGGAGAACCATGAATAACAAAATAAAACATTCAAAAGGTGATCGGGTCATACTTGGTATAAACAATATCCTGTTGGGAATTATTGTACTTTTGATTCTTGCACCATTATTTTATGTTTTTCTATCATCCTTCTTAGAACCCAATGCCTTAATTAGAAAAGGGATGTCATTAAGCGCATCTGATTGGTCATTAGAAGGTTATACACGAATATTAACGGATGGAACAATTATGAGGGGCTTTCTCAATTCAATCCTTTATTCGGCTGGATTTACCCTAATAACAGTTACAGTATCAATCCTTGCAGGATATACATTATCTGTTGATGGTCTAGTAGGAAAAAAGGTATTTATGTTCTTCTTCTTATTTACCATGTTTTTCGGTGGAGGATTAATCCCAACTTATTTTGTTGTCCGCGACTTAGGGATGTTGAATACAATTTGGGCGATAATCATACCTGGTGCTGTTAATGTATGGTTTATTATCCTGGCTAGAACATATTTTAAAGGTATTCCAAATGAATTAAAGGAAGCGGCAAGGATAGACGGAGCATCTGACTTCAGAATATTTATTAGTGTTGTCTTACCTTTATGTAAGCCTATTATTTTTGTACTAGCGCTTTATGCTTTTATCGGACAGTGGAATGCGTATTTTGATGCATTGATTTACCTAGATGATCGACATTTATATCCACTCCAACTAGTTCTACGTTCTATTCTTATCCAAAATGAGGTTCAGCCAGGAATGGTAGCAGATATTCAAGCTAGAAACGAAATTATGAGAGTAGCAGAAATGATTAGATATTCATCTATTATACTAGCTAGTTTACCACTGTTAATTATGTACCCATTCTTCCAAAAGTATTTTGAAAAGGGAGTTATGGTAGGTTCTCTAAAATAAATTATCAAAAGTGAGGGATTAATTATGAAAAAACTACTAAAAACAGCATCTGTTGTTTTACTTTCTGGTGCACTATTAATGACTGGATGTAGCAGTAAATCTAGCAAATCGTTTTCGTCTGAGGATTACGATTTATCGAATGTTACATTCCCGTTAGAAGAGGAAGTAACGTTAAAAATTATGACATCAAGTTCACCTCTAGCACCAGCGGATCCAAATGAAAAGTTGATTTTTCAACGCTTGGAAGAAAAGACAGGTGTTCATATTGATTGGCGAAATTATACAACAGATGTTTTTGGCGAGAAAAGAAATCTAGCAATTGCTAGTGGAGAGCTTCCAGATGCAATCTTTAATGCGGTATTTAGCGACTATGAATTATTGAAACACGCAAAAGACGGGGTAATCGTTCCTGTTGAAGATATGCTTCAATATATGCCACATTTACAGGCAGTTTTGGAAAAAGCACCACAGTATAAATCGATGATGACAGCTCCAGATGGTCATATGTATGCCTTTCCTTGGATTGAGGAATTAGGTGAAGGAAAAGAAAGTATTCACTCACTAGATGCGTTCCCTTGGATCAATGTGGAATGGTTAGATAAATTGGGATTAGAGGTTCCAACAACAACAGAAGAATTAAAACAAGTATTAATTGCATTTAAAACTCAAGATCCAAATGGTAATGGAGAAGCTGACGAAATCCCAATGTCTTTCATCATTAATGATGGCGGACAAGACCCTCATTCATTATTCGGCGCTTTCGGTATGGGAGATAACTGGGATTTCACTGTTGTTAGTAACGAAGGCAAAGTACAACTTACAGCAGTTGATGAGGGTTATAAAAAAGCGATTAGTTGGTTAAATGACTTATATAATGATGGTTTAATTGATATTGAGGCATTTGAGCATGATTGGAATACGTATCTTGCAAAAGGTAGAGAGAACCGCTACGGTCTATACTTTACATGGGATAAAGGAAATATCACAGGTATGGGTGAAGACTATCAATTACTAGCTCCTTTAAAGGGACCAGAAGGACATCAGAATGTAGCAAGAACAAATGGAATGGGCTTTGACCGTTCAAAACTGGTAGTAACATCTGCTAATAAAAATATTGAATTAACTGCTAAGTGGATTGACCAGCTTTATGATCCAGCGCAATCTGTACAAAATAACTGGGGAACGTTCGGGGATGAAACTCAACAAAATATTTTTGAATGGGATGAAAGTGCAGAAATGTTAAAACATCTTCCGTTAGAAGGTACCGCACCTGTTGAGTTGAGAGAAAAAACATCCGTTGGAGGACCATTGGCAATCTTAGATAGCTACTATGGGACAGTGACAACAAAACCAGACGATGCAGCATGGAGATTACAGTTAATGAAAGATGTAATGGTACCTTACATGCCAAACGAAAATATATATCCAAGAGTATTCTTCTCTTTAGAAGAACTTGATAAACTTTCTACAATTGAAACTGACTTATTTGATTATATAAAGAGAAAACGTGCTGAATGGATTTCAAATGGCGGCGTTGAAAATGAATGGTCTGAATATCTAGCAGAATTAGATAGATTAGGATTACAGGAATGGTTAGAAATTAAGCAATCAGGTTATGACAGATACAAAGAAAATGAATGAGTAAATAGAATAAGGGCTGTATATTGCTTCGGCATTGGTACAGCCTTTTTTCTTAATAACTTAAAAGTTCACTATTTTCATAGATACGAGGAGAGTAAAAAATGGCAAAAACATATAAAGAGCAGTATCGCCCTCAATTTCATTTTTCACCGAAAGAAATGTGGATGAATGACCCGAACGGAATGGTCTTTTTTAATGATGAATACCACTTGTTTTATCAATACCATCCATTTAGTACAACATGGGGACCTATGCACTGGGGTCATGCAGTGAGTAAGGATCTGATTCATTGGGAGCAGCTTCCAGTGGCGTTATATCCTGATGAACTCGGGGCTGTTTTTTCAGGTAGCGCGGTCGTGGACTGGAATAACACAACAGGATTTTTTGAAGATAATCAACCAGGTCTAGTTGCCATTTATACAAGTGCTGGGACATATCCTGATTCTGATCAACCGTGCCAGCGACAAAGCTTAGCTTATAGTAAGAACAGTGGTAGAACGTGGGTGAAGTATGAAGGCAACCCAGTTCTTTCGGATATTGCTATCACTGATTATCGTGATCCAAAGGTATTTTGGCATGAAGAGACGAAAAGATGGGTAATGGTTTTAGCAACAGGACAAACGATAACCATTTATACATCCTCTAACTTAAAAGAATGGGAGTTTGCAAGTGAATTTGGTCATAAAGCGGGCTCACATGATGGAGTTTGGGAATGTCCAGATCTATTTAAATTACCAGTAGATGGTGACCAAGGTAATGAAAAATGGGTAATGATTGTTAGCATTGGTGATAGTGGTGAAACGAAGGAAGGATCAAGAACTCAATACTTTATTGGTGAGTTTGATGGGACAACTTTTGTAAACGACAACGATGATGCAACGACTATTTGGCTAGATTACGGCAGGGATAATTATGCCGGCGTAAGTTGGTCTGATATCCAGGATGGAAGACGAATTTATATTGGATGGATGAGTAACTGGCGTTATGCGAATCAAGTTCCAACAAAAGAATGGAGAAGTGCAATGACACTTCCAAGAGAGCTAACATTAGCTACTACCAAGGACGGAATTCGTGTGGTCCAAAAACCCGTAGAAGAAGTAAATTCTATAAAATTAGAAGCCTTTGAGCATCAAGAAATGACTATTGAATCAGGAAAACCAGTNNAATTAATAGAAGTAAATATTGAGTTTGAAAAAGAAAGTTCAAATCAATTTGGTTTCATTATTCAGCATTCTGAAACTGAAAAAACAAAAATTAGCATTGATGTTTTTAATGAATTGCTTCTAGTAGACCGAACTCAATCTGGGGAAAATAATTTCTCTTCATCCTTCCCGACAGTGCAAGAAGCGTCGTTAGAATTGAAATATAATCGTGTAAAACTTCAATTGTTTATTGATACATCATCTATCGAGGTGTTTGTGAATGGTGGGGAGGTAGCGGTTACTAGCCTAATTTTCCCGAGTGCTTCAAATAAAGAATTAATTTTATTTTCAAACGATGGTACTACAAATGTAGTAGATTTTATAATAACTGAGCTTGATACAATCTGGAAGTAGTGAGTCATGCTAAATAATGCTCTAATCGAATAAAGGTTAGAGCTTTATTTGGTTCATTTTAATTTAGATAAGGACGGTGTGCTAGGATTATGAACTCCTCTATCATTTGCATTGGAGAACTATTAATCGATTTTTTCTGTACAGATGTAGAAATTGATTTAGTGGAAGGGCAGAACTTTCAAAAACAAGCAGGGGGTGCGCCTGCTAATGTTTGTGCAACAATTTCCAAGTTAGGAGGTACAGCACTTTTTAGCGGTAAAGTTGGTAACGACCCGTTTGGCCATTTTTTAAAGCAAACACTAGAAGAAGCGAAGGTTGATACGTCTATGGTGGTAATGGATGATCACCATCCAACAACGTTGGCCTTTGTATCATTAAAAGCTGATGGAGAAAGAGATTTTGTTTTCAACCGTGGTGCAGATGCATTTTTGGAACTAGAGGATCTTGATAAGGATAAGTTAAATGAAGCAGTGATTTATCATTTTGGATCCGCAACTGCATTATTAAGTGACCCTTTTCAGTCTACTTATTTAAAAGCCATGAAGACCGCTAAGAATGAAGGTAAATTTATCTCCTTTGATCCGAATTATAGATTAGATCTTTGGAAAAAAGACATTCATACATTCATCGAATTGGCAAAGCAGGGCATTTCCTTTGCCAATTTTGTAAAAGTAAGTGAAGAGGAATTGAAAATTATTACGGGAAAAAGTGATTTGGCTGAAGGTACAAAGTCCATTCACCAACTAGGAGCTAAAATTGTCGCTGTTACATTAGGAAAAGAAGGAACGTATCTCTCAACAATAGAAAGAAGTGAAATTATCCCGAGCGTTGTAGTGAAATCAATCGATTCCACTGGAGCGGGTGATTCTTTCGTAGGAGCAACACTGTATCAATTAGCAAAAGAGGACCTGAAGAAAGTGATAGAAGACTTTGAAGAACTTAAAAAGGTTGTATCCTTCAGTAATAAAGTGGCTGCACTTGTTTGCACAAAGGTTGGCGCAATATCTGCAATACCTATTTTGGAGGAAGTACTGAACTTTCGTTAATTTTGGCTTAATCCTTAGTAGATTAAAGAAGTAAATCCAAGGTGGAAAGGCAACTGGTACGCAAATTGGTAGTTATAGCCAAATGGTAAAAAGTAAGAAAGACCTTGAATTCGTAAAAAAACTTCTGCGAATTCAGGGTCTTATTTAGTATACATAAGTCCTTATAACATGAATTGTCTTTTATCCATAGCATCCCTCCAATATCATTGTCAGATTCATGGATATGTGTTGGTCCTACCTGCTTTGGTAATACATTTGGCTTGTCTAAAGAGATAATAATATAACCGCCTCAGAACACTGTATCTAAAAACAACTTGACTTATGATAGCTGAAAATTTAAAATATTATATAAGTAAACGTTTACATAAACCTAAAATGTTTCAATTGATTTTCTTATTAC
>NZ_JBALOX010000199.1:0-209 GCF_036965165.1 Bacillus sp. JJ1521
AGTATAATAAAATAAGATTTAGGTGGCTTGGGTCTATAAACAGATTCAAGCCATCATTTTGCATGCTAGAAAGGAACACCATGATATGAATTCATCTGAGTATTTTTATAGCTTTTTAGAACCAATTTCCAAAGAATTAGCGTTTCTAGCGAGGGAATTAGAACATACAATCTTTTCAAGTCCACGAACGATGCTTACCCATTCTAGGG
>NZ_JBALOX010000199.1:225-9462 GCF_036965165.1 Bacillus sp. JJ1521
CTTCAACAAGTGATGGGATTTGAAAAAATGAAGGAAGATCCACGTATAACTTTAAAGGAAAGAATGACAATCTTGGAACAAGAGGGGATCCTAACAACAGAAGTAACAGATGCCCTTCATTTAGTTCGTCAACTAGGCAACCAAGCCTCACATGATAAACGGAAATTTCGATTTTCCGAAGCACTTATATCTTGGGAAGCAATCTACAAAATTGTCAGATGGTATGTCGAAGTGTATACCCAATTATCTATCGTGGTTCCGGAATATCAAGATCCAACCACGCCGAAGGAAGCACCTTATGATATCACTGAATTAGAGCTTCGTTTGAAATCACTGGAGAAATTATTACTTGCTTCGATGAAAAAGGAGACGGAGGGTAAAAAAGCTCAGGAAGAGGTTGCTGTTACAACAGCTATCACTCCAGAAACAAATGTGGAGCCGGGCTACACAACCATTCGTACGGTTGAATTTAGAGGAGAAACTCTTGAAATTCCTTATTTTCTTCGCGATGCCTTCTTATTGCCACAACGTTTTGAGAAGTCCGAGACCTTTTTAATTAGACTAGGTGCAGAGCAGCAGGCACGGATCATGAGCGAATTGCCTAGTAATCTTGAAGACTTGCACAAGCAGGTGAAACGATTTAACGAAAACAATGACAAGCAATTATTCGAAGAACTAAAAAACTTCATCGAAGAGGAAAAAAACCGTAGAAAGATAACCCTAGAAAGACCGGGAGAACTCTTTTTATTTTATAGATCAGATTACATCATCTTAACGGATGCACTTAAAAATATTCCACTTACCAAAGAAGAATTTACTGGTATACCGAGCCTCATCAGGCAATTAAATGAGGACGGAATCCATACCGTCGGACAACTTCCCAAGGAACTTGTCATTCTAGGAAAATACAAAAATGTTGGCGTTACGAATGTAGGGAGATTGTTTGAGCAGTTGAAGGGGGAGTAGGGTAGTGCAGCCTGATACTGAAACCCATTTAATATTTTTTGGGAGGACTAGAGAATTATCCATTCCCTAGTCCGAACATTAACATACTAGTTTTTTCGGGTTAATTTACGATAGAGAATCACGGAAAGTTTCGCGAGCAATAATAGTCGATATAATACTTAATATTCCAAGTACACTTAAATAAACCGCGATTGGCCAGCTTTGACCATCGAATTTCGCAAGTAAATAAGTAGCAATAAGGGGGGAGAATCCACCTGCAATGATAGCGCCTACTTGGTAACCAATTGATGCACCACTAAGGCGTACCTTTGTACCAAAAAGTTCAGAGAAATATACAGCTTGAGGCCCATAAACAGCATCATGTAAAATATTCAATCCGATAATAATTCCAATGGTTATTAATAATATCGAACCTGTATTCATCATCCAGAAAAATGGAAATACAAACAGGGTTGAAGCGATAGTACCAAACAAGTAAACTGGTTTTCGACCTATCTTATCAGATAAATGCGACCAAAGAGGAAGAGTGGCTAATCCAATAACGGAGGAGATCATTACTGCGTTTAATCCAACAGAATTATCAAGTTTTAGTGTGGTTGCAATATAACTTAGGACAAATACTGTATAGATATAAAATACAGCATTTTGTAATAGCTTCATGCCAATAGTTAGGAATAAAGGCTTTTTCTGTTCTCTTAGTACAGTTTGAACAGGATTTTTTTCTTGTTGATTATTCTTTGCTACTTCTAGGAATGCTGGTGATTCGCTCACCTTTAATCGAACATAAAGTCCTATAACGACCAATAAAGCACTCAATAAAAATGGAATACGCCAACCCCAAACCAAAAATGACTCATTAGACATGCTATTGGATACTATTGAAAACGCAAGGGTTGATAAAAGTAGTCCGGCAGGTACCCCCATTTGAGGAAAGCTTCCAAAAAGTCCTCTTTTATTTGGTGGAGCGTGTTCCACAGACATTACAACTGCTGAACCCCACTCTCCTCCAACTGCAAATCCCTGAACAATTCGTAATAGACTAATTAATAGCGGAGCTAATAAGCCAACTGAATTATATGTTGGAAGCACCCCCATTAAGGTGGTGGCTACCCCCATCAGCAAGAGAGAAATGGTAAGCATTTTTTTTCGTCCGACTTTGTCTCCAAAATGCCCAAATATCATACTTCCAATTGGACGAGCGATAAACCCCGCAGCGTAAGAGCCAAATGCAGCCATAGTTCCAACTAAGGGATCTAGATTTGGGAAAAAAAGTAATGGGAAGACTAGGGCGGCCGCAGTTCCATAAAGATAAAAGTCGTACCATTCAATAGTAGTACCCATGAAGCTAGCCCATGCTACTTTTTTTTGTTCCTGAGAAAGACCGTTATTTTTTTTCGTTAGCATTCATTTACCTCCTTGTGTTTTTTATTGGTCAGGAAAACTCATTCTTACAAAAGTCAAGAGTACTTTGTTGCTAATTTAGAAATTTAAGATATTCTTTTTAAAAAAAAGGTAACTCATACATTATTTCTCTTTATAGAAGAGGCCTCCATTGCAAAATTAATACTGAGAACTTGTATAGAGTTACTCTTCCATTTTGATCATTTATTCTCCCTCCTTTAATGTGTATAAATTAAAATCTTTTATTAAATCATTCAATTTAATGATTGATTAATTTATATGTCAGTGAATTTCAAAGATTCCAACTTTTTAACAAGACAAAAATTCATACAAAAAATAGCCTTCGAAAACCACCCTATTGTCAATAGCTATAGACAGATTATTAAAAACCTTCTGAATAAAACTTCCTTAACTTTAGCATAATTTGATAGTTCCCATAATAATGTAATATCACAACTATTCAATTGAGTTATTTAATACTAAGTGATACAGAAGATCTGCTTCTTATGAATTTGGAATTTAACAAGGAGGTACTTGATGATTTTAGAAAATGTGAAAATTGAACCTACTATACTTTGGGAGCCTAGTGAGGAATGGATTAGCAACGCGAATATCACCGCATTTGCGAAGCGGGTAGGGATGTGGCCTATTCAGTATGAGCGTTTTCACAAGTGGTCGTACGCATATCCTACCGAATTTTGGTCAGCGATTTGGGACTATACAGACATAATTGGAGAAAAAGGTAATGACATTCTAATTCCGCCTGATGACAGACAGATGCTAGGAACGAAATGGTTTCCCCAGTCAAAACTCAATTTTTCTGAAAATCTATTACGTGGAGATGGAAAACGTCAGGCAATCATTGAGGCAACGGAAGATGGGGTTACACGCGCATTAACAATGGAACAGCTTCGTACCAATGTTGCAAAAGCACAAGCAGGCTTACGTTCACTTGGTGTTTCGAAAGGGGACAGAGTTGCTGGGATTGTCACGAATGGAATTGAAGGGCTCGTTGGTTTGCTAGCAACTGCATCAATAGGAGCTATTTGGACTACATGTTCACCTGATTTTGGTGCTCAAGGAATTGTGGATCGCATTGGTCAGGTAAAGCCAAAGGTACTTATTGCTTCATTAAGCTATCAATATAACGGTAAAAAATTTGATCTTAATGAAAAGATTCAAGAAGTGTTAGTAAGAATGGAAGGAATCTCTACTATTGTAACACTAGAAGCTGCTCAATTTTTGCCTGAAGATAAGAATGTAAATGTTATCACTTGGGGTGAGTTAACTCTTAATGATGCAAAAGTGCCACATTTTGAGCGAGTTGAGTTTGATTCACCCTTATACATTCTTTATTCATCTGGTACAACCGGACTACCAAAAGCAATTGTCCATTCTGTAGGCGGTTCGTTACTGAAGCATGTTACTGAACATCAATTGCATTGTGATGTGAAGCCAGGGGATGTTATGTTTTGGTATACGAATAGTGCTTGGATGATGTACCATTGGTTGGTTTCTGGTCTTGCGAGCGAGGCAACCCTCTTACTCTATGACGGTGCGGCCGTACTAAAGGATGATCTAGGATTTCTTTGGAAGATCGCAGAAAGAGTGGGAATAAATCATTTTGGATTAAGTCCAAAGTTGCTAGACATCATGATGAAGAATTCCTATAGTATTGAAAACTTACATGATATGAGCCACATCCGCGGGGTGTATTCTGCCGGTGCGCCTGTTTCACCTGAACACTTTGAATGGGTTTATCAAAATATTAAAGAAGATATGTTGTTTGCATCTTGTTCTGGAGGTACTGAAATATTAGGGTGTTTTGTAATGGGATCTCCGATTCATCCAGTTCGGAAGGGAGAAATTACATGCAAAACGCTTGGGATGGCAGTTGATGTTTTGGACGAACGAGGCGCATCTGTTCTTCATCAAAAAGGAAATTTAGTATGTACTGAACCTTTCCCAAGCATGCCGATCACCTTCTGGGGTGAGGGTGGGGATCAACGATATTTTGATACGTATTTTGCGGAACGAGAGGGCATATGGGTTCATGGTGATTTAGCTGAACAAACGATTGATGAAACGGTCATTATTTATGGCCGTACGGATACAACACTAAAGCCTGGTGGTGTACGCATAGGCACTGCGGAAATTTATCGTGTTATCGACCAATTCTCTGAAATTAAAGATTCAATTGTGTTTGGAATGAAGGTTGATGGTGATGAAGAGGTTGTCTTATGTCTAGTAATGAATGAAGAGATGAAATTAGAGTTCGCTAAACAACTTCGTTATGATATACGAATGAAAGCTTCCCCAAGACATATACCAAAACGAATTTTTCAAGTAAAAGAAATCCCATATACTTTAAATGGCAAAAAAGTTGAAGGGGCGGTTCGTTCCGTCGTCGAAGGCATGCCAGTTAAAAATAAAGGCTCAATCATTAATCCACATTGTTTAGCTGAATATGAAAATTTATCTATGAGGGAATTTTTATGATTTTAAAAAAACGTGAACCATTGGCAGCGGTTGTGGGAATTGGCGAATTGAAACCTGTAAGGTACACAGAAGGAAAGACCACTTTAGGGATGATTGCTGAAGTAGTGAAAAAGGCTGTTGAAGATGCTGGACTTGAAAAAGATGCAATCGATGGTCTGTTAGTTGGACCGCAGGTAGGTGAGACACCTCAGCATGTTCCAGCAACTGTTACTGAATATTTAGGAATTAAGGTGAAAATGGGTAATGTCGTTGACCTTGGTGGTGCATCAGGTGCTGGAATGCTTTGGCGAGCTGCAGCAGCCATTCGTATGGGCATGTGTGAAGCAGTCGTCTGCGTGCTTGCAAATACAAATGAAAGAGTGAAAACAGGTCCAAGATCACCAAATAGAAATCCCATTCGAGAATTCGATGTTCCATTCGGCGCTTCTGGTGCAAATACGTCCTATGCATTATTAAAACAGCGTCATATGGCAGAGTATAGCTCGACCCAGGAACAATTTGCACAAATTGCCTACTGGGCCCGCCATAATGCGCAAAACAATCCGGAAGCCATTTTTTATGGAAAGCCAGCATCTGTGAAAGATGTTTTGAATTCACCTTTGATTGCAGATCCGCTTCATTTATTTGAAATTGTTATGCCGGTTGCTGGTGGCGCTGCGTTTGTAGTGACTTCTGTAGAAGCAGCAAAAAAAATTCCAAAACCAGCCGTTTACTTATTTGGGGCTGGTGAAAAATTAACGCATCGTGCCGTCAGCCAGTCACCGCCACTAGCGGATTCTCCTTTTAAATATGCGATCGCTTATGCGCTTGAACAAGCAAAGGTTGATATACAGGAAATGGACTTACTGTCTTTATATGATTGCTATACAAGCGTTGTAGCGAACCAAATTGAAAATGCAGGGCTTTGTAAGCCTGGACAATTTGGTGAGTGGATGAAGGATCAGTCGTTTGATCATAATGGTGATTTTCCATTAAACACACATGGTGGACAGCTTGGTTTCGGTCAGGCGGATTTAGCAGGAGGGATGTCACATATTATTGAAGCGGTTCGTCAGCTAAGACATGAGGCATATGGGCGTCAAATCCCAAATGCGCGGCTTGCATTAGTGACAGGAAACGGTGCCACCATGAGTGAAATAACGGCATTAGTATTGGGGGCGGGATCATGACAGTAGTTTATGAAAGCTTATTAGTCCCAGGTCCAACAGTAACACCCATTTCAGAGCCATTTTGGAACGCAGTTGCAAGAAAGGAACTCATATTGCAAAAATGCTCAGACTGTAAGGAGTTTGTATTTTACCCTCGCTCGCATTGCCCATCCTGTTGGAGTGGAAATCTCACCTGGGAAAAGGCATCTAAGAGAGGACGATTAAAGACCTGGTCAATCGTGCACACACCAGGACATCCTGGTTGGAAGATAGCAACTCCGTTTATTGTTGGATTAGTAGAGTTACAGGAAGGTCCGACAATGCTTAGTCATTTGTTAATTGATGATCGAAATAAACTAGCAATTGGCTTACCACTACAAGTTCACTTTCAAAGATGTGGTGCCCATTGGTTACCTTTTTTCAAAAATGAGGGGTGATGTTTGGTGAAAAAAGCGGTATTGCTTGATGGCTGTCGAACTCCAATTGGTCGATTTATGGGGGCTTTATCAGCAAAAACAGCGGTAGACCTTGGTGGAATCGTTGTTACAAAGCTTCTTGAACGTGTGCCTGAGATAAAAGTCAATGAGGTCATCATGTCTCAGGTCATACAAGCGGGGCAAGGACAAAATCCAGCCCGACAAGTGTCTGTAAAGTCGGGCTTAGATTTAACAATCCCTGCGATCACATTAAATAGTGTCTGTATTGCAGGGTTAGCGACAGTAGTCGATGCTGCGCGAAGAATTGAGAGAGGGGAAGGGGAGACCTACATTGTCGGCGGTTTTGAGTCGATGACAAATGCCCCCCATACATCTGTGATTCGAAATCAGAAAAAGATGGGGAATGTCTCCCTTTACGATACATTGAATGATGGTCTTTGGTGCTCACTTTCAGATCGATCAATGCTTGAGATTGCAGAAAAATCAAATGCTGAGTTGAACATTACAAGAGAAGAACAGGACCGGTACGCCGAAATTTCCCAAATACGTGCGACAAATGCGCAGGAAAAAGGAATTTTTTCAGACGAAATTGTTGCAGTTGAAAATTTTTTACAAAAAGACGAAGGAGTACGACCGGGAACATCGTTTGAAAAATTAGCCAAACTGAGACCAATCGAAGTAGGGGGCACAATCACAGCTGGTAACGCAAGCCAAATGTCAGATGGCGCAAGTGCTGGCATTGTATCAACCTTAGAAAACTCTGAAAAACTTGGAGTCAAACCGCTTGCAACAATAATCGATTGGGCAACGGTGTCAGGTCCTGATACTTCGTTACATCTTCAGCCAGCTAATGCGATTCAAGCATTGCTCAATCGCACGGGATTAAAGATTTCGGATATCGATATATTTGAAATCAACGAGGCCTTTGCAGGAGTGGTAATTGCAAGTCAAAGGAATTTAGGTATCCCGTTTGATGTGGTTAATGTCAATGGTGGTGCCATCTCAGTAGGGCATCCGCTTGGTGGTAGTGGCTTTCGTCTTCTGCTTACATTAGCGTATGAATTAAAACGCCGTGGTGGAGGAAAAGGAATTGCAACTCTCTGTGGTGGCGGAGGTCAAGGAACAGCTATACTGATCGAAGTTTAACAATTCTTCAGGAGGAGTGTTTGAAATGAGCGAAGCGAAAAACATGAATGGATGGACGAAATGCCGTTTTGATCAACCTAAAGCAGGAGACTACTCGGAAATTGTTAAGGAAATTAGTTTAGCAGATATTGAACTTTTTAGTGCAATGACAGGTGACAGAAATCCGCTTCATACCGACAAAAAGGCCGCAGAAGCTTCACGATTTGGAGGGTTGATTGTACAAGGTGGTGTAACAACTGGTATTTTAAATGCCATTGTTGCAGAAAATCTGCCAGGACCAGGGTCTGTTTTTTTAACAGTACAATGGGATTTTAAAAAGCCAGTCTATGTCGGTGATACCGTCACGGGAATAGTTGAGATTCTTGAAGTTCGTGATGATAAGCCAATTTGTAAAATCAAAACGACTGTACGAAATCAGGACGATGAAATATGCCTAGAGGGTACGGCGGTCACGTATACTGCTGCATTGGATGAATAGGAGCGAATCTGAAACTTTAGAATATGGAAAAAAACACACAAACAAGTTAGTTTTGTTATCACTTGCTATGCTTGGCACAATGACAACTTGGTTTTCGATGACGGCAGTGTTACCAACTATAATGGAGTTATGGGACTTAAGCAAAAACGAGGTAAGCTATATCACCATCATGGTCAATTTAGGGTTTATTATTGGCTCTTTGGTCTCGGCATTTATGAATCTACCAGATCGCATCAAGCCACATATTTTATTCTTTTGGTCAGGGGTACTAGCGGGAGTCTCGACCATATTAATAGCTGTATTCGCAAATAGCTTGTTGGTTGTATTGACTTTTCGTTTTGTCACGGGAATTGCCTTGTCCGGTGTATACGGACCAGGTCTGAAGCTTGTATCCACTTGGTTTCGACTCAGGCGTGGGATGGCATTAGGGGTAGTCGTGGGTGCACTCACACTTGGCTCCGCTGCCCCCCATATATTCAAAGGAATTGGTATTTCTTCATGGGAGCTGGTTTTAACGATAACGGGTTTGAGTTCAATTTTATCCGGAATCTTCATGCTTTTTGTCAAGGTTGGTCCCTTTTCATTGCCAACTGGAGCCTTTGATCCAAAAGCCATTCCCCGTGCTTTTAAAAATCAAAAGGTACGCCTTGCAAACTTTGGTTATTTTGGCCATATGTGGGAGCTATACGCAATGTGGACCTGGTTTGGATTATTTTTAGCCGAGAGTTTTAAAACAAGCGGGTTAAGCACTTTTTCAACGCTGGCTTCAATTATAACATTTGTAGTGATTGGTTCCGGACTTTTTGGTGCTTGGTTTGGCGGTGTTTTCGCTGATCGAATTGGCCATGAAAAAGTGACACTTTGGTCATTAGGTATTTCCGGAACAATTACTCTAACAATTGGATTTTTCTTCGGTAGTCCGCCATGGGTTATTGCCATTTTAGGTATCATCTGGGGAGTAAGTATTATCGCTGACTCAGCTCAATTCTCGGTGCTCATCACTGAGTATGCCGACCAGCGTTATGTGGGATCAACTTTAACAGTTCAATTAGCTATTGGATATGTCCTTACAATTATTGTTATCTTTCTTGTACCATTTATTGAATCGATTATTGGTTGGAAATATACATTTTTGATCCTTTTACCCGGACCGATACTAGGG
>NZ_JBALOX010000200.1:0-1841 GCF_036965165.1 Bacillus sp. JJ1521
AACTTTTTTCCTGGAAGGTAGATGGGTCAAGGAAAATCCAGATTTAGCAAAAATGATTGCGGATGCAGGGCATGAGGTTGGCAATCATTCCTATACACATCCTGATATGAAAAAATTATCATCTGAGCTTGTTAGAGAGCAATTAATTAAGACGAATCAGGTAATTGAAGCAGCAACAGGTAAAAAACCTACTCTTTTTGCTCCTCCAAGTGGAAGTTATCGTGACGAAGTTGTTAAGATAGCAGATGAACTTGGAATGAAAACAATCATGTGGAGTGTTGATACAATTGATTGGCAGCGTCCACAACCACATGTATTGGTACAGAGAGTTATGGGAAAAGTTCATCCTGGTGCTCTTGTTTTAATGCATCCGACATCACCANNATCAATTAAACAAAAAGATCTTATCATCGATAATGTCTCTACATTATTAAACGAAGAACGTATAATACTAAAGAAAAAGTAATGTGGTGTTCATAGAACAGGAGGAATACAGTCTTGGTCAAAAAATATACTTGTCAAAATGGTGTAAGAATTGTATTAGAAAACATCCCAACTGTTCGATCAGTTGCAATTGGTGTCTGGATTGGGACAGGATCACGGAATGAAACCCCGGAAAATAACGGCATTTCACATTTTTTAGAGCACATGTTTTTCAAAGGAACAAAAACAAGATCTGCAAGAGAAATTGCAGAGTCTTTTGATAGTATAGGTGGACAAGTAAATGCGTTCACATCTAAGGAATATACTTGTTACTATGCAAAGGTATTAGATGAACATGCAAAATTTGCATTAGATGTACTTGCTGATATGTTTTTCAATTCAACGTTTGATGAAGACGAATTGAAAAAAGAGAAAAATGTCGTCTTCGAAGAAATCAAAATGTATGAAGATACACCTGATGATATCGTCCATGACTTATTAAGTAAAGCTAGTTATGAGAATCATCCATTAGGTTATCCGATACTTGGTACTGAAGCAACATTAGAAACCTTTAATGGAAACAAGCTACGTCAATATATGAATGACATGTATACACCGGATAAAGTGGTCATATCAATTGCAGGAAATATTGAAGAAAACTTTATTTCAGAAGTTGAAGCTTATTTTGGTAACTATTCAGGTAATCAAATAAAGCAAGAATTACAAAAGCCAACATTCCATACAAATAAAATCACACGCAAAAAAGAAACCGAACAAGCGCATCTTTGCTTAGGCTTTAATGGACTACAAATCGGAGATAAAGATGTGTATGACTTAATTGTTTTAAATAATATACTTGGTGGCAGCATGAGCAGTCGATTATTCCAAGATGTACGTGAGCAAAGAGGTTTGGCTTATTCTGTTTTCTCTTATCATTCCTCCTATAAGGATACAGGGATGGTTACAATTTACGGAGGAACAGGAAGTAGTCAATTAAATCTGTTATTTGAAACGATTCAGGAGACCTTAGCAAAGCTGAAGGCAGAAGGTATAACTGAAAAAGAATTAAAAAATAGTAAGGAACAAATGAAGGGCAGCCTTATGCTTAGCCTGGAAAGTACAAATAGCCGGATGAGCCGTAACGGAAAAAATGAATTATTATTAAAAGACCATAAGAGTCTTGATCAAATATTAGATGAAATAAATGCAGTTAATGAAAATAGTGTGAATGCTATGGGAAAACGAGTTTTCACTGATGATTTTTCATTAGCTTTAATTAGTCCGACCGATGATTTACCAATAAAGCTTTCAAACTGAAATTACTTCTAAAAAAGTGGACTACTCCATAATATGTACAAAGGACATTGAAGGGGTGGTCTTTATTGAGGTTAAGTGAATTAAGTGGAAAAGAAATTGTC
>NZ_JBALOX010000201.1:0-6209 GCF_036965165.1 Bacillus sp. JJ1521
TCATTATGATTTATTTTACAAAACCTTATCATATTTTGGTATCCCTATTTTTGTAAAAGGAAAAACAGTACCCAACTTAGAGGCACTGGCTCAATTCTTTTACAGTTTGAATCTACTTATCATTGTGTTTAATCTGCTTGCTAAATCCGAGAGTAGTTCTGAGTGATCAGAGATTGTTTCCATTGAACTATTTGTTTGCTGGACAGAGGCAGATGTTTGCTCAATTCCCGCTGCAGACTGTTCGGAAACAGCTGCAATATTATCGATCGACGAATTCATCTCGACTGTATTGCTTGCGATGGTGTCAAGGCTCTCGGATATGCTCTGGATGCGTTTAACCATGACGGAAACCGCATCGTAAATATCCTTAAACGTTTGACCTGTCACTTGAATTTGCTTAGCCCCTTCATCCACCTGGCTGTACCCATCTAATAGACTTTGTGCAACAGAATTAGATTCTTTTTGAATGCTATTTACAATATCAGTTATGTCTTTAACGGAATGAGATACTTGCTCGGCAAGCTTTCGAACTTCATCAGCGACTACTGCAAATCCTCGCCCGTGTTCCCCAGCACGAGCAGCTTCAATTGCAGCATTAAGTGCTAAAAGATTGGTTTGATCCGCAATATCACGGATAACCTTGACGAGAGTTGAAATTTGCTTTGTTTGTTCATCAAGCCCTTTAACCTTTTTCACGGAATATTCCATGATGCTGTTAATTTTATTCATTTGCTCTGTTGAAGCATTCATGAATTCATGACCTTTTTCCGTCATTTCTAATACATTTTGTGATGATTCATTAATTTGACTTCCATTTTGGTTAGCTGTCTGTATTTTTTCAGCATATTCCTCCATCATTTTTGCTAATTGGGTTGATGAATGTGCCTGTTCCTCAGCGCCAGTTGACAATTCCTGGACGGTAGATGCAATTTGTTGGCTTGCTGCCTTCACTTCACTTGATGAAATCATCAATTCAGAACTCTTTGATGTCACTTGGTCAGAGACAGTTGAGATTTCATGAATCATCGAACGAAGGCTGTTATTCATGACATTTAATGAATTACTCAGCAACCCGATTTCATCTTTTCCTTTTACTTGAATCTCGTCTACCTGGAGATTTCCGCCTGATATACGATCTGAAACTCTAACCAAATTGTTAAGCTGTTTCCCGATATTGCGACCAATAATGACAAGGCTCAAGATTGCAATAACTGAAGACACCACTATTGAAACGAGTAAAACGACAATCGTTCCAGATACATTCGAATTGGCTGCTGTAATTGATTGATCACTTTTCGTTTTCATAATTACTCGAAGCTGATTTAGTTTATTTACAGTATCAGAAATAATCTGGTTAGCCTCTTTACTAGCTTGAATGGCTGCTAGCTTATCCATACGAATGATTGCTTGAAAAACCTGCTCATCAAACAATTTGGTCAGCCCCTCTTTGTTTTCGCCAACCTTGTTATAAAGCTGTTCAAGCTCAAATGTTGTAATAGCAGGACTTAGTTCCTTGGATAATTCATCATACTGCTCACTTAAATCCTGAATAGCCGTTACATGCGTGCCATTGCCATTCTGTGCATATAAGCTAATCTCACTACCCAATTGGCTAAAAACTCTAGACATCTCTGTTATGAGAATGGAGTGCTCACCACTTTTTTCAACTTCCTTCATTGCGTTGTTAATGTTGAATAATTGAATAAATATGATTGCAGCTGTAACACAAAACAATATAATTGTAAAAGTAAATGCAACTCCATATTTAGAGCCAATCTTTAAATTATGCCACCATGATGTGAGTTTTGATGGCGGCTTTTTGCGAACCGTTTTTACCACTTTTTTTCTACTTGACGCCTTCAATTGCCTTCCCCCTTCGCTGACCTATCTCTCTATATCGAAAATAAACCGTTTTCACTATCCCCTATTATAGTAGAAATTGTCGGATTTTGAAATATATTCTGCAAATTTATTTGGAAAAAGCAACCGCCATTTGGTTCAACTATCCTCCTGTGGTAAAATATATTAGTTAATCGAAAGAATAAGGAGCAAGAGAATGAACATTGTTGTTAGTACATTAAATGCAAAGTATATCCATACAAGTCTGTCGATTCGGTATTTAAAGGCATATGCCGCGCCTGAATTCGATGTAAAACTGGCTGAATACACAATTAAAGATCCAGCGATGAACATCGTTACCGATTTGTATCGAAAAAAACCAGATGTTATTGGCTTTAGCTGTTACATTTGGAATATTGAAGAAACCATTAAAGTTATCAAAATGCTCAAAAAAATAAATCCGGAGTTAGTCATCATCCTTGGGGGTCCTGAGGTAACCTATGATGTGCACGAATGGCTTGAACGCATACAAGAGGTTGATTACATCGTCATGGGTGAGGGTGAAGAAACCTTTAAAGATTTACTGACGGCGATTCGTGATGGGGAGAGTACAGATGAAATAAGTGGGGTCGCGTTCCGTAAAGAGGGGCAACTAAAGTTCAATCCACAGCGAAATAAACTAAACCTAAAGGATTTGCCATCACCTTTTCGCTTTGAAGAGGATCTCTCCTCTTTGTCAAAACGCGTGACGTATATTGAAACCAGTCGTGGCTGCCCTTTTAATTGTCAATTTTGCCTTTCATCCATCGAAGTTGGGGTCCGCTATTTTGATCGTGAAAAAATCAAAGAGGACATTCGCTTCTTAATGGATCATGGTGCCAAAACCATTAAATTCGTTGACCGCACCTTTAATATTAGCCGGAGCTATGCAATGGAGATGTTTCAATTTTTAATTGATGAGCGTCGCCCAGGCACCGTCTTCCAGTTTGAAATAACGGCAGACATCATGCGACCTGAAGTCATCGATTTTTTAAATAAAAACGCACCTGCTGGATTGTTCCGATTTGAAATTGGTGTCCAATCCACAAATGACCTGACAAACGAGTTGGTGATGCGAAAGCAAAACTTCTCAAAGCTTCAGCGTACGGTCATGATGGTAAAGGAAGGTGGAAAAATTGATCAACATCTAGACTTGATCGCAGGTCTTCCAGAAGAAGATTATCACTCCTTCCGAAAAACCTTTAATGATGTCTTTGACATGCGACCGGAGGAACTACAACTTGGTTTCTTAAAAATGCTTCGTGGAACTGGGTTACGAATTCGAGCGGCAGAGCATGATTACAAATATATGGATCATTCACCATATGAGATTCTTGGTAACAATGTCTTGAGCTTCGATGATATTACTCGCATAAAACAGGTTGAGGACGTGCTTGAAAAGTATTGGAATGACCACCGCATGAATGAAACAGTGGAGTTTTTAGTAAATCATAGTTTTGAAACACCCTTTGATTTCTTTCAAGACTTTGGGACGTATTGGGATGAACGTGGTTGGTCACGAATTGGTCACCAGCTGGAGGATTTATTCAAACGTCTCTACGAATTTCTTCAAGAAACAAACCGTGAACAGCTTCCAGTTATTGAAGCGATCATGAAATATGATTACTTAAGAAATCAAAAGTACAAACCACGTAAACCATGGTGGGAGGACTTCGTTAGCAAGCAAGATAGAGGGATATTCTATCAGGAGATTGTGGAGCATCCGGATGCCTTAGGTGAGGAATTTAGTAAATTACATCTTCAGGAAAAAGATTTGTACAAGCATACCGTCGTTGAAAAAATTCCATTTGACCTTGAGATGTATAAACAAACAGGTGAAATTACATTACAAGATACGTATTTGCTTGTTTATTTTGACCCTACTTCTCGTCAAGCAAAGGTATTTACACGAAATGCATCCTAAAAGATTAGAGTCAGCGAAGTGCTGACTCTTTTTACATCTAACTCCAGCGCCTAGCCCCTCGAGGTCACAAGCCAATCTGTCAAGAAGGTCAAAGAACAACCTTCTAGCCATCTCGTCTTGTGCTTGTCGGGGCTGATCATGGCGCTTGCGTTTTTGGATTATTCCCCTGTACTATTGCCTTTTTTTGAATTACGATTTGCACCCTTTATTGGATTTTCAGAATCCGCTTCTGCAGAAAATTCCGTATCCGGCATGCTTTCTTTTGGTGTAAAATTATTCTTTTTCGCAGCATCAAATTTCACTTTACGTTTCATGTTTCAACCCCCTTTTAATCAGTAGTTTTCACCATGATTACTCCGTCCATAAATGGTAAAATTCACCTTAATCATAGATTTGCATCTCTGACCAGATTTTTGCGTCGGATCCATGTTTTTTCGTCTAACCCACATTGTTTGCGTTTGTTCTCACAGATCTCTGTCTCCGATCCGATTTTTGCGTTCACCCGTATTTGGGTTCCCCAGGCACTTTATAAATTTTCTTATCATTGCAAACACTAAATTCAAACTAAATATGTGAGGTGTATATAGATGTCGAAAAAGAAAAACCAATCTGTAGAAATTGAATCACCGATTTTGGATGAAACAATGCCCCATCAAATCTCCGCTCCATCCTTTAAAGGGACCGGAATAAAAATACAGGAGCCATTTGTCAATGATCATGGAGTTGTGATTGGGGATAGCCTCTATAATTCACCCAATTCCCCGCTGAATAATTGGAGTGAGGAAACAGACCCTGAGATTATGGCCGGTGACCAGTGGGTCCATCCGACAAATGACATTGGCTGGAACACATCTGAAAACCGTGAGCTATTGGAAAGTAAAAAGCAGCCTAAAGGGGTTCCTTTCATGCATCCATCCAAGGATACTAGCTACGGCAATGACTGAAAAAAGAGCATCCTCCCGGATGCTCTTTTCATTATCCGATAATAAGTCTTTCTTTCGGGTAGTGGTAATTTACGTCCTTCCCTTTCTTCCCGATAATAAAGATAAAGTTCAGGATTCCAACCCGCCCTATAAACATGAGTAACATAATAAGTATTTTTCCAAAGTTACTTAAGTCAGGGGTAATCCCCATTGTCAATCCACATGTTCCGAATGCAGATGCAACTTCAAATAAAATCTCCATAAATGTAAACTCTTCTGTAATTGTTAAAATAAAAATAGATAAAAAGCACGTAAAAAACGCAAATATCGTCACAATTAAAGACTTGCGTATATCTTCTTCATGGATTTCACGTTTAAAAATTTTAATAGATTTGTTGCCCCTTGCGAAATTGAATAAAAACAAAATATTAATCGCAAAGGTTGTCGTGCGGATTCCCCCTCCAACAGAGCTTGGAGAAGCCCCAATAAACATCATAGAGCTTAAGAATAACAAAGTAGACTCAGTAAATTCATTCACGTCCACCGTAGCTAACCCTGCACTTCTAGTTGTCACCGACTGGAACAACGAATAGAAAAAAGCCCCATGCCAGCTCTTTCCTTCAAAAAAATGATTGAGCTCAAGTAGAAGGATCATCAAAGTTCCAAATACAACCAAAGACAAAAAGGTGACGGTTGTTAGCTTCGTAAACAATGAAAAACGATATCTTCCTTTTTTATTAAGAAGAAAATCTTTTATCTCCACTAAAACTGGAAAGCCAATCGCTCCTAGAATGATTAAAATTATCGTTATAAATTGGACAAAATAATCATTTGCAAAAGGTATTAAAGAGCTCCCTGTAATATCAAAACCGGCATTTGTTGTTGCACTAACCGCTGCAAAGATCCCGTGTATAAACGCTTCTTGCCACGTATCAAAAAATGGAATAAAATACAGACCTAAAATCACACTTCCAAACAACTCAATCGTAACAAAGATAATTAAAATTTGTTTAAGAAGATTTACCAAACCTGAAAGCTGTGATTGATTTTGGTCTACCATGATTAAACGTCTTTCACGCAACCCGATTTTCCTGCGGAATATTAGATAGATGAAGGTTCCCATCGTCATAATCCCAATGCCGCCAACTTGTAAAACAAAAATTAAAATAAAAATACCTGCAACCGAATATGTATCTTTTATGGATATAACACTAAGGCCAGTCACACTAATGGCACTTGCAGCTGTAAATAATGTATCAATAAAAGATACCTCTACTCCTTCCTTAATTGCGATAGGTAAACTTAGTAAGGCAACAGATACCGATACTGCCAACAGATAAAATGCAAAAATCAATTGGGCAGGTGTGAGTTCACTGATGTATCTATTTATTTTTTTCAACATTATTTTTCACCCTAACCTTTTAGATCAAATACGCCTCTGCGTATTTGCGCCCGATTTTTTTAGACCCACATGAGGTGGGTCA